>CAZWNM010000322.1:0-4067 GCA_964635765.1 uncultured Planctomycetaceae bacterium
TCCGCCGCTGATCGACGACGTTTTGGCTCGCGTCGGATGGACCCACGACCAGATCGACCTTTATTTGCTCCATCAAGCCACGCTGTTTATGTTGGAGCATTTGCGCGAACGGCTTTCGCTCGACCTTGAGCACACGCCCGAGGCGTTGGAGGACTACGGCAACACGGTTTCCTCGACGATTCCGATCTTGATTCGCGATCTTCGCGTCGCCGGCCGTTTGCAGCCGGGAATACGAACATTGTTGATGGGTTTCGGCGTCGGGCTTTCCTGGGCGGCTTGCACGTGGACGGAAACCTGGTCGAAAAAGTAGAAGGCGTCAACCTCGCCGTCGTTTGTTCACACCATGCGTCAACGTTTTGCCCTGCTTTTGGTCTTGGGCGTCCTCCTGCCGCTCGCAGGCCCGGCGACATTCGCTCGGGCCGATGTCGGGCCGGAAAATCTCTTGCTCGTGGTCAATCCGCAAAGTCAGGCGTCGCTTTGCATCGCCAACCACTACGCGCGGCTTCGCCAAATTCCCGACGACCATCTGCTGTTTTTGCCGTGGAACCCGAAACTCGAAACCACCGACATCGAAACCTTCCGGAAACAGATTCTCGCGCCGATCGTTCAAGTGATTCAGCAGCGACGCATGGCCGACCAAATCGACGCCGTCGTCTACTCCAGCGATTTCCCTTGGGGCATTCAACTCGACGCCGATATTCGCAAGTTCACGGAAGCGATGCAATCGGCGGCCGCGTCGCCGGAAGCCCGCAAGAAACAAACCGATCAGGATAAGCAGGCGGCAAAACCCAAATGGCCCGAGATTTTCACGCCGGTCGGTTCGCTCACCGGCTTGACCTACCTGTGGCAGCCCGTGCTTTCGAAGGTTCCGGCCTATTTCGACCTGCAATGCAACTACTATATGCGGCGGCCGATCGCGGCGCAGTCGGGCCAGCCGACCGTCGGCTTTCGCGGCAATCGGCAGTTCAACCCGCAAGGTGAAATCATTCCGTTTGGCGGCCGGTCGTATTTGCTTTCGACCATGCTCGGCGTCACCGCGGGCCGCGGCAATTCAACCGCCGAAGTGCTCGCGTATCTCAAACGGAGCGCGGCGGCCGATGGAACGCATCCGAAAGGCGCGATCTATTTCGTCAAAAACGACGACGTTCGCTCGACGGTTCGGCATCAACTCTTTCCAACTGCCGTCGCCGAACTCCAACAGCTCGGCGTCGCTGCGGAAATTCTTGTCGGCACGATCCCGCTGAAAAAAGACGACGTGCAAGGCCTCGTCGTCGGCGCGGCGTCGTTCGATTGGAAAGCGTCGGGCAGCACGATTCGGCCCGGCGCCATTTGCGAACACTTCACGAGTTTCGGCGGCGCGATGAACAACGGCGCCCCGCAAACGCCGCTCTCCGAATTTCTCCGCTTCGGCGCGGCGGGAGCGAGCGGCACGGTTTGCGAGCCGTTCGCCATCGCCCAAAAGTTTCCCTCGCCGATGATCCAAGTGCATTACGCCCGCGGCTGTACGTTGGCCGAATCGTTTTATCAATCGGTGCGTAGCCCGTATCAATTGCTCATCGTCGGCGATCCGCTTTGCCGCCCTTGGGCTGACATTCCGACGGTCTCGACCGACGACGTCAAATCCGGCGCTACGATTACCGGGCAATTGACGATCCAGCCGAAGGCCGTGTTTTCCGAAAACGCAAAAAAGTCGGCGTCGGTCGAGCATTTCGAGCTTTATTTCGATGCCATTCCCGTGTCGGCGTGCAAGCCGGGCGAATTGCTTTCGCTCGATACCGCGGCGTTGCCCGACGGCTGTCACGAGCTGCGCATCGTGGCGATCGGTCCACTGCCGATCGAATCGCAAGGCCGGCTGATTCTTTCGGTTCGATTGGCGAATCACAATCGCAAGATTGAAGCCGCGTTAGTCGGCAAGTCGCCTTGGCACGCCGACCGACCGATTACGATTTCCGTTCGTTCGCCCGGCGCGAAGCTCATTGCGGCGTTTCACGGCGACCGTGTCGTCGGCCGCGTGACGGGCGAACAGGGGCAAATCGAAATCCCCGCCGGCACATTGGGCGCCGGGCCGGTGCGAATTCGCGTCGCCGGCATCGGCGACGGCGGTCCGGCGACGAACGTCATGGCCGAGCCGCTGGAAATCACGCTGGAATAGATTCATGCACGAAGCGTTCATGCAATTGGCGTTGGGAGAAGCCGAGCAGGCGATGCTGGAGAACGAAGTGCCGGTCGGCGCCGTGATCATTTACAATGGCCGCCCAATCGCCCAGGCGCACAATCAGCGGGAGCAACTTCGCGACCCGACCGCCCACGCCGAGATGATCGCGATTACGCAAGCGGCCGGATCGCGCGGGTCGTGGCGGCTCGACGGCTGCACGCTTTATGTCACGCTCGAGCCATGCCCGATGTGCGCCGGCGCGATTCTTCAGGCCAGAATTCCGACGGTGGTTTTCGGCGCGGCGGACCCGAAGGCCGGAGCGGTGCAAACGCTTTTCCATTTGCTGGACGATTCGCGGCTGAATCATCGCGTCGAGACCGTCGGCGGCGTATTGGCGGCGTCTTGCGGCGAAATTCTCAGCCGCTTTTTCCAAGAACAGCGGCGGCAAGGGAAGAAGTGAGAAATGCGATCTAGCGAGTCGCCGTGAGCAGGTGCAGCAAGAGAATTCCCGGCATCAATTCGAGCATGCCGACGACGATGGCGAAAATCGCAAGGCTTCGGTGCGTGTAGCGGCGTCCAATCCAGCCGAGAATCACCGCCAGCGACGCGCAGAGAATCGCGCCGGCCACGAGCCAGTTTTCTGCGCCGGCAACATACGGAGAGTACTTTTCGAACGCCAGCAAACCAACCGCCGCCGGAAAGCCCAGTGTGTAGAAAGCGGCAATCCACGCCGCCGGGCCGATCTTGGTGTTCAGCTTCACTTTGATTCCGTGCGCCTTCAAAAACGCATGGGGCACATTTTGCGGCGGAAATCGTTTGGACATGGGAACGGCCAGGGCTATCGCGTACGCGCAAACCTCAACCGGTATTTCGTTTCCGGGCGAAGTAGATGGCCGCCAACGCGCCAAACGTCGATACGGCCACGAGCGAACCTGCAATGGCGTAGACATGCCCCGGCGTTTTTGGTTTTTCGCGTTTCACGTCCTGCATCACGGCCGAAACCGTGGAAAACGTCGGCTTTGGAACCGGAATCGGAACCGAAATCGGCTTCGCCCATGCAAATTGCGAGTCGGCCAATAAAAGCAGACCCACCATAACGGTTAGCCGCAGAAAACGCTTCACGCTTGCACCTCGAAAACCGTCCGTGTCCAGAAACCTTTCCATCCGCAATGCGATTTCAGGCTACCCGACCAATTCGGCCGGCAACTTTTTCAGGCCGCGAACGAACACCCGATCGATGGCGTCCCAGGCGACAATCGCCAGCGAGACGCTGCCGTCGGCTTTTTCGGTGGCAAACACGCCCTGATGACTCTCGCGCGAGGTTTTCGCCAAAAAGCGGTCTGGGGCAAATGTTTCGCCGTTGCGGAGTCCAACCTCGACCACCGCTCCCTTCGGCAAAGTTGCCCAAAGCCGAGCAATCAAGTTCGCCATCTGTTCCGAACCATCGGACTTGGGGGTGGTTGCGGTTGCCGGGGCATTTAGGTCCGACGCTTTACTGCTGTCAATAGGCCCGACACGGACGTCTTTTTTGGCCCCTTCTTCCGTAGAAATATCCCCATAAGCGGGGATTTTGAACCGCGATCCACATTCAGGACATGCGCCGGCGCAGCCCTGGAGCCTCGCCGGTCCATGCAAACGGTGGCCATTCGGGCAAACGAATTCGATTTCCGGCTCTTTCTTGCCGGGAACCACTCCATTGGGGGGTGCTGGAATTAGGCTCGAATCGATGAAATCGGGATTGTCGAGGTTCGCGGTCGAGCCGTCTATTTCCTCAATATCCAGGTCGGTTCCGCTAGGAATCCGAAATTTCACCCCGCAACGGGGGCATTTTGCCGCCTTGCCCGCTTGTTCCGCCTGACAACTGATTTTGTGTCCGTTGGGACAGAGGAATTCGATCACGGGTATCACCGTT
>CAZWNM010000323.1:0-4062 GCA_964635765.1 uncultured Planctomycetaceae bacterium
CAACACCGATCCCATGAAATCGAGTAACCGGCCGAGTCGATAGACCTGTTGCCCACTAGAGTCGGTCGATGGTTTTCCCTGGTCTGAGGAAATAAAGGGGTCGGGAGTCTTTGTTTTGCCGGAATAATCGGGACCGCCAACTTTTCCACATTGACTCTCGCGCCCCAAAAAAATTTTCCCGCGTCTTCTACAACACGCTGTTCTCGCGAATTACCTGCTGATACCAGCGATAGCTGAGCTTCGGGATGCGCCGCTGCGTCTTGTAATCGACGTAAGTTAGGCCGACCCGTTTTGAGTAGCCGCATGACCACTCGAAATTGTCCATCAGGCTCCACTCGAAGTAGCCTTTTACCGGATACGCTTCCGACAACATTCCCCATTTTAACAGCATTGGCACGACTAGCAACGGGCCACGCTCGTTTTCTCGTTTGCCCGCCCCTTGTATCGTCTAGTTTATCCAACTATCCTATTTTCCGCCGTATCCAAAATCGCTCTTTACACGCCGCGGCAATCGCGGTACTGTGCCGCCCACGATTTTCTGCACGAAGTAGGAGAATACGGTATGAACTTCTTTAATTGGGTTCGAGACGGTGTGCGACACGCGATTTTGTCGGGCGTTGCCGACGCGGTGGGCGATATCGGCACGCCGGTCGAGGGCGACGACATCGGCCAGCGGCTTCTTCAGGCGTTGCGAAACGGCCAGCCGGCCCTTGCCGAGACCGCTTCGTCCGAGCGTCCCGCCCGCAAAAAACTCGGCCGGTCGCTCGAACAGATTCAGGCCGGCAAGACGTCCTGAAATGGGCGGCCAATTCCAAGCTGCGCATTCATTTTGTGAAAAAAACATGTTTTTCTGAAGGGTAGACATGCGGTGACGCGCACGTTTGAATTGGAATTGGTATAATTGTCCTTCATGTCCACTTCCTCTTCCTCGTCCAAATCAAAATACTTTCCGCCGGCCGACGAGGCCGATGCCGAAGGGTTGATTGGATTTGGGGGGGAATTGTCGCCCGATTGGCTCTTGGACGCCTATCGGCACGGCATCTTTCCGTGGCCGATCAGCGATTTCGATGGGCCGGTCGCTTGGTGGTCGCCCGACCCGAGGGCCGTCATCGAATACGATCGGTTTCATGTGTCGCGGCGATTGCGGCGGACGTGCCGCGGCGCAAAATTCGAGGTCACGCGGGATGTCGATTTTCCAAGCGTCATTCGCGGCTGTGCGATGGCGCCGGGCCGGCTGCATGAGACGTGGCTCACGCCGGAAATGATCGAGGCCTACATCGCTCAGCATCGGCTGGGCCACGCGCATAGCGTCGAGGTGTGGCGGGATCGCGAGTTGGCCGGCGGCGTGTACGGCGTGGCCGTCGGAGGGCTTTTCGCGGCGGAATCGAAGTTCTATCGCGTGCGCGACGCCTCGAAAGTGGCCCTGGTCCATTTGATCGAGCATTTGAAGGCGTGCGGCTACACGCTCATCGACATTCAGATGATAACGCCGCACACGGCGCGGCTCGGCGCGGTGGCGATTTCGCGCCGCGAGTATTTGGCCCGGCTGGTCCCGGCCGTCGAACTGCCGGTTCGATTTTCAGAATGAATGCCATGCCGAACGCCATTTTATTAAAAGACCTCACCGCCGAACAACTGCACGCCCAATTAGAACATCTCGGCGTGACGCTGCATCAATCGCGGCAGATTCATGCGGCGGCCGTTCGACGCGGCGAGTATCCGACCTCGGCGGAACACGGCATTGCCGCCCGGTTGCTCGAGGAAGTTCGGCAATGCACGGCCATTCCGAATTTGACGATCCTCGAAAAGCACATTTCGCCGACCGATGGGTTCGCCAAGTATTTATTCCGCGGCGACGGCCCGGAGCCGTTCGAGGCCGTGCGGATTCCATTGTTGCACAAGCCCGATGACCAAAAATACGTCGTTTGCGTCAGCTCGCAAGTCGGCTGCTCGCTGGGCTGCCGGTTTTGCGCGACCAGCCGGCTCGGATTTCGCCGCAACTTGGCCGCCTGGGAAATCGTCGATCAAGTCATTCAAATCCAAGCTGATTCGCCGCTGCCGGTGCGCGGCGTCGTGTTCATGGGCATGGGCGAGCCGATGCTCAACTACGACCATGTGATTCAGGCAGCAAAAATCTTCACGGCCTCATGCGGCATGGCCATCGCCGGGAAGGCCGTCACGATTTCAACCGCCGGCGTCGTGCCGGGCATCCGACGCTTCACGGCCGAGAGGCATATTTACCGCTTGGTTGTTTCGCTCAATATGGCCGATCCGGCCACGCGCCGCGAGTGGATGCCGGTCGAAAAAATCTATCCAACGCCGGAGCTTCTCGACGCCTTGCGCGACTATCATGCGGCGACGCGCCGCCGTGTGGTTTTCGCTTGGATGATGATCGCCGGCGTCAACACGCGGCCGGAAGACGCCCGGCAGTTGGCCGAATTGGTCGGCGAGTTGCCCGTCAAGCTCGATTTGATCGACGTGAACGATCCGACCGGGCGATGCGTGCCGCCGTCGGCTGCGGAGCTTGCGGCGTTTCGCGACGCCTTGAGCGCGGAATTGGGCGTTCCGGTCGGGCGACGTTATAGCGGCGGCCGCGACATTCACGCCGCCTGTGGCATGTTGGCCGGGGGGGTAAGAAAAATCCCTGGCGATTCCTAATGGGGGGATGCACGTAAATTTAGCTAAGATACATGTGATTGGAGCGTCTACGGCTTACGGCTAAGTGTACAAATAAGACGATAAACTTTGCCGCATTACTTGACAATTCGCGTGAAAAGGCTGATACTAGGCGGCTCACAAGTTTGCTTATCTCGTGACACTTCACAGAAGGAGCGCTGCCGTGCCGAGGTCTGTGTTGGAAGCGATTAAGATGGGAATTTGGGACTTCGAGCCGACGGAGGTCGAGTGCAACAAATTTGCCGCCTCGAACGCCATGCCGGGCACGCGGGAGAAGTTGTGCGATATGGCCGAGCGGGTGCAAAAGGGGCTGCCTTTGTGGCACACCAGCGACCGCAACGACGTCGAGTCGCCTCCGCCGGCCGCCTATCGCCGCAAACCGCGATAACGCGAGATTCGGAACCCACCAACCGGACGGAATTCGTTCCGTTTCACAAAGGAGCATCATGCGGGTTTTAGGCGTTTCCGGCAGCCCACGACGCGACGGCAATACCGAAATTCTCATCAAAACGGCCTTCGACGTTTTCGCCGAGGAAGGGATCGAGACGGAGTTCCTTTCGCTGGCCGATCGGCCCATCAAACCCTGCATCGCTTGCGGCGGCTGCTTTCAGTCGGATACGGTCGATTGCACGCAAAAAGACACGGCCTTCGAGGGCGTGATCGAAAAATTCACGGTGGCCGACGCCATCCTCATCGGCTCGCCGGTCTATTTCGGTTCGGCCACGCCGCAAACCATGTCGCTGCTGGATCGCGTGGGCTATGTCGCACGGCGGCATCCGGAGATTTTGCGCCGCAAGGTGGGCGCGGCGGTGGTCGTTGCACGGCGTGCCGGCCAGAATTTCACGTTCGCCCAATTGAATTATTTCTTTCTGATCTCCGAAATGATCGTGCCCGGCTCGTCCTATTGGAACGTGGCGGTCGGCCGCGAAAAGGGCGAGGTGCGCAGTGACGCGGAGGGCATGGAGATCGTGAAAACGCTCGCCAAAAACATGGCTTGGTTGATGAAAAAACTGGAGCATGAATAAATGCCGGAAGCAGCATCGCCCCTGGTGGGCATCGTGATGGGCAGCGACAGCGATTGGCCGAAAATCAAAGCGGCGGCCGCCGCCTTGGAAGAGTTCGGCGTGGCCTACGAAGTTCGCGTGATGAGCGCGCATCGCACGCCGGAATTGGTGCGGCAATACGCCACCACGGCCGCCGCGCGCGGGCTGAAGATT
Organism: uncultured Planctomycetaceae bacterium; assembly: GCA_964635765.1. Classification (GTDB taxonomy): domain Bacteria; phylum Planctomycetota; class Planctomycetia; order Pirellulales; family Thermoguttaceae. Next base: position 3,894 of record CAZWNM010000323.1, read on the forward strand.
TTCATTGCGGCAGCCGGCGGCGCGGCGCATCTGGCTGGCGTCGTCGCCTCACATACCACGCTTCCGGTGATCGGCATTCCCGTGCCCACCGAACTTTCCGGCGGCTTGGACTCTCTGCTGTCGATTGTTCAAATGCCAGGCGACGTGCCGGTGGCCGCCGTGGCGGTCG
>CAZWNM010000324.1:0-4062 GCA_964635765.1 uncultured Planctomycetaceae bacterium
TCGTCTCCTCGCCCCTTTGCGGAACATCAACTTCCAATCGCCCAGCCGATCCTCACGGAAATCGTCTCGCGGCTCGATTTTTTGGATCGCGTCGGCTTGGGCTATCTCACGCTCGACCGACCGGCCGACACCTTAAGCGGCGGCGAGTTGCAGCGGGTCCGATTGGCCGCCGGACTCGGCTCCGGGCTGGTCGGCGTGTGCTACGTCCTCGATGAGCCTTCCATCGGACTGCATCCACGCGACAACCAGCGGCTTATCGACGCGCTCGGCGAATTGCAATCGCGCGGCAACACGGTCTGCGTGGTCGAACACGACGAGACGATCATGCGCCGAGCCGATTGGCTTGTCGATCTTGGCCCCGGCGCCGGGCGGCACGGCGGACGCATCGTGTCGCAGGGCACGCCGCAGCAAGTCATGGCCGACGCCAATTCGATCACCGGCCGCTTTTTGGCCGGCATCGAGCGGATTCCCGTGCCGACCGAGCGACGCCGCGTGGCAAAAACCCGAGCCATTACGCTCGAAGGCGTGACGACGAACAATCTCAAAAATATCGCGGTGCAATTTCCGCTTTCGGCGTTCGTTTGCGTCACCGGCGTGAGCGGCTCCGGCAAAAGCTCGCTGGTCAACGAGACGCTCGCCCGGGCGTTGGTCCGCCGGTTGGGCGAAATCGCTCCGAAGCCCGGCCCGCATGCCAGCCTGCGCGGCGCGAGTCAAATCGACAAGGTCGTGCAGATCGATCAATCGCCCATCGGCCGGACGCCGCGAAGCAATCCGGCCACGTACACCGGCCTGTTCGACGAAATCCGCAAAGTGTTCGCCGGCACGCGCGACGCCAAGCAGCGCGGCTACAAGGCCGGCCGATTCAGTTTCAACGTGAAGGGCGGGCGGTGCGAAGAGTGTCAGGGCCAAGGCCTTCGGCGGATCGAGATGAATTTTCTGCCCGACCTGTATGTCGCTTGTCCGGTGTGCGAAGGCAAGCGGTTCAATCGCCAGACGCTCGAAATCCGCTATCGCGACCGTTCGATTGCCGACGTGCTCGACATGCGCGTGGAAGAGGCGGTCGAGTTTTTCGAGAATTTTCCCGTTATTTCCAGGCTTTTGCGAAGTCTTCAGGAAGTCGGCCTCGATTACATGACGCTCGGCCAATCTTCGACGACGCTTTCCGGCGGCGAGGCGCAGCGGATCAAGCTGGCCACGGAACTCAGCCGCGTCGATACGGGCAAAACCGTTTACATGCTCGATGAGCCGACCACCGGTCTGCACTTCGCCGACATCCGCAAGCTGCTTGCCGTGTTGAGCCGTCTGGTCGATCTCGGCAACACGGTGATCGTGATCGAACACAATCTCGACGTGATGAAAACCGCCGATTGGCTGATCGATCTCGGCCCCGAAGGCGGGGCCGGCGGCGGCCTCGTCGTTGCCACCGGCACGCCGGAAGAAATTGCCGCGATGGAAGGCAATCACACCGGGCGGTTTTTGCGTGAATCGCTTGGATGTGGCAAAGGTACAAAAAACAACGGTTCTTGATGCCGTTTTCCTGCCTTTTCTGCTCGTAGGTGGTGTTGTCTAAAGAATTAGTTTGCAAAAATGGTTGCGCAATCCTTCCAAAATCGTCTTTATAGTTGGTGCTGAAACAAACTTTGAAGCGGGAGAGCCGTTGAGCAACCCATCGAACAGACTGGAGAGCCTCCTCGACGGGGGAGGGCGGCAATTGTACGCCCTGCTCGTGCGGCTGACGCTCCGCGAGGATGTCGCCGACGATTTGCTTCAGGAATTGGTCGTGCGGTTGAGTCAATCCGGCGGTTTCCAGCAAGCGGACAATCCGCTTGGATATGCGCGACGCGCGGCGATCCATTTGGCGTTCGATTGGCGCCGACAAAAGAAGCGTCGTGGGACGATTGAGAGTCTTCTCGAAGAACCGGCAGTTACCGGCGAAAACCTTTTGAACTCGCTCATCGCACACGAAGAATTCGAGCGGACCCTGGCCGTCATGGAACAGTTGTCCGAACTGAGCCGAACCTGTTTGGTGCTGCATTATATCGAACAATTGTCGTATTTCGAGATTGCCGAACAATTGGGCACAACGCCCCATCAGGTTCGCGGCGTGTGCCACAAAGGCATTCGACGGCTGCAACAATTGATGGGAGTTGCTTGGCGTGGAACGAAACGAAAGGAGGGGATTGCTGATGAATCTTAAACCGAAAATGATTCTGCGGCTGTTCGACCAACTTTCGCGGATCGAGCCGAACAACGAAGCCACCGAGCGAGCCATCGCGAACGCCCGGGCCAAATTAGCGGGCTTGGCGGCCGAACCCGTCCGGCCGCTTCCTTCCCACCGAAATCATTCCTTTTTAAGGAGCAGACGCATGTTTCCACGAGTAGCGGCGTTGGTGTTGGCGTGTGCGGCAGTTGCCGCAATTGTTGCTGTGTTTATCTCGCCCGACGGACAAGGCCAATTTGCCTTTGCGCAAGTGATCGAAAAAGTGCAGCAAACGCGATCCTTGACTTTTAAGACCAAGATCAAAATCGAAGGTCATGCGGAAGAGGAAATGCGTCTCACAATATTGCCCGATGGAAAAATGCGTTCGGAGAATTCCCTGTGTTATTCGATTCAGGACATCAAAGCTCATAAAATGATAATGGTCCAAAAGGAAAGTAAGACGGTCCAAATCATGGAGGGATATGGGCAACCCTTTCCCGAATTTGAGAAAATTAACTTATACGAATTGATTCGGGATATTCGCAAAGAGGCCGTCGAACGTTTGCCAGATGAATTAATCGACGGACGAAGGACGGTGGTTTTCCGCGTGGAGATGAAGAAATGGCCCAAAGATATTAAAAAACCAACATGGAAAGCTTGGATCGATCCTAAAACCGAATTACCGATTCGTTTGCAAGTCGTCGCGGAAAACGAGAACGGGAGCAAAGTCAGTGACGTGATGTACGATATCGAATTCGATCGACCTTTCGATCCTTCGCTTTTCGATTTTACGCCGCCCGAAGGTTATTCGGTGCAAACCAGCGGCGTCGCCTATTTTCCCGACTCGCCTGACAAGCCGGAATTGCGTGCCCCGGAAATCATTCCGGGCGTCGGATTAGGACCGATCCGCTTCGGCATGTCGCGGGAAAAAATCGAATCACTCCTCAGAAAACCGGACGGTTACGAGGCCAATCAAACCCATCTGCTTTATTATTCCCGCGGCTTTCTCCTTGAGGTTTCTCATCGAAGCGGGTTGAAAAACATCGACTGCATATCGCAAATGCTCAACACGAATAGAGTCCGCGATTTTGCCGGAAAGACGAAGGATGGCATCGGAATCGGTTCTAGTCTTCAGGATGTCACGAAAGTTTTCGGCAAGCCTGACTGGGATGAATTCCACGATGCCTTCAATAAGCGGCCAGTTTACACGAAATATGGCCTGAAAATTCAATTTGTCCAAGACAAAGTCATCTCAATTTCTATGAGCGAGGTTCGCCCCAAAAAGCAAAAGCCATCCGAGAAACGAGCGTCGGAAACCGCCGGCAAAACCATGAAAATCAATGTCGTCGGGCCGGACGGCAAACCCGTGGCGGGAGCAAAGATACAAGCCTGTGTTTGGTCCGAGGATAAAACGGCAAAGAAAAATCAGAAAACGGTAAGTGACGCTCAAGGCCAAATCGTTATCGAATTACCGAAAAACGTTGATATCCTTCGCCTTTTCACCTTTTGCGATGGTTATGTGCCCCTATTTACCCATTGGGAGGAACTCGACGAAAATCCGCCCGACACGTTCACCATCACGCTTGCCAAGGGAACGCGCATCGGCGGTTTTGTGAAAAATGACGATGGCCAGCCGATCGTCGGCGCGAAGGTCGAAGTGATCGCGGCATACGATCCCGCCACAATGCAAAAACGCACGAGCATCAATTATTGGCTAGCGGAAGGGGATGACGCGCGAACGACCGATGCCGCGGGGCGATGGACGCTCGACAATGTGCCCGAGGGCGATGTCCAATTGAGGTTGAAAATCAGTCATCCCCAATATCTCGGCGACAAGGACTGGGGCGGCCTACAGAAGGAGC
>CAZWNM010000325.1:0-4042 GCA_964635765.1 uncultured Planctomycetaceae bacterium
ACGAGGTTGGGCGGCGCGGCCAGCGCCCCGGCCAAGCCCGGCGGCGCGGCGCCGGCTTCCACCGATAAGGGTGCGACGCAAAAACCGGCGGCTGGCACGGAAAAACCGGCAACCGATGCCGGAAAACCGGCGGCGAAGTAGTATTCGGTTGATCCATTAACTATAGGATGGATGGCGTGCCATGAAGCAGGCTGGGCATGCTGTCCAATTGCTTGCTCTTTTCTTCTCTTGCGGAGTAATTCACCTTGTTGCAAAGCATGACCGGCTTCGGCGAATCGCATTGCCAACAAAACGGCCTGGCCGTCGCGGTCGAAATCCGCACCATCAACAACCGATTCTTCAAGTTGACCGTTCGCTCGTCGGAGGGCTATGCCTCGTTGGACCCCGCGGTCGAAGCGGTCGTCCGCCAAGCCATCCATCGCGGAACGATCCAAGTCAACATTCGCGTCGATCGCCGCCGTTCGCCGGAAAACTACAAAATCAACGCCGACGTGCTGGAGCGCTACCGCACGCAAATCATGGATTTGATCTCCAACTGGGATTGCCGGCATCGCGCCGAACCGTCGATCGAAGCGTTGTTGCCGCTGCCGGGCGTGGTCGATGACGCTTCCGACACTGCGGCAGACCCGGTGGCCGATTGGCCGATCCTCGAAAACACGCTCAAGGCCGCGATGGAAAACCTCGGCCGCATGCGGCAGGAAGAAGGCCGCGCCATGACGGCCGATTTGACGGTCAATTGCACGGCCATGGCGGCAAGCCTCGATCAAATTGAACGCCGCGCGCCGCTGGTCGTCGCCGATTATCGCACTCGGCTCACCGAGCGGCTCCAGCGGATGTTGAGCGAGGTCGGCACGCAGCTCGATCCCGCCGATCTGATTCGAGAAATCGGCCTTTTCGCCGACCGCAGCGACATTTCCGAGGAAATCGTCCGCCTGCGAAGCCATCTCCTTCAATTCCAAGACACGATGAAACTGCCGGAGTGCGCCGGCCGGAAGCTCGACTTCCTCACGCAAGAGATGTTCCGCGAGGCGAACACGATCGGCTCGAAGGCGAACGACGTGGAGATCGCCCGGCATGTGATCGACATCAAAACGGCGGTGGAGCGCATTCGAGAAATGATCCAGAACATCGAGTAGGCCGTGCCGAAGGCAATTAGGAAAGGAAAACCCGTTGTGATTTCCGGCCCATCGGGCGCCGGCAAGACCTCGGTGATGCGGCTGGTTTTCGAGCGGTGCCGCGTGCCGTTGGCGCGAAGCGTCTCGGCCACGACGCGACCCCCTCGGCCGGGTGAAACCGACGGGTTCGATTACCATTTCCTCACCGACGAGGCGTTTCAGGAACGCCGGAAGAAGGGTGAGTTCGTCGAGTGTTTCCAGGTTTTCGGCCACAAATACTGGTATGGCACCCTTTGGTCGGAGGTGACCACTGGCTTAAATGCGGGAAAATGGGTAATCTTAGAGATTGACGTTCACGGCGCCTTGACCGTCATGGACCAGTTTGCCGACGCGATTTCGATCTTCGTGCGGCCGAGTTCGCCCGAGGAGTTGGAGCGGCGGCTTCGCGGCCGCGGCACCGAAACCGAAGACGCCATTCGACGTCGGTTGGCCCAGGCCGACGCCGAACTGGCCAGCGCCGGGCGATACAACTATCAAGTCATTAACGACAATTTGGACCAAGCGGTCCTGAAAATTTGCGAGATTCTGACCCAAAATTGGGAGAGGAGCCGGTATGATTGAAGAACTGCGTGAAGAGGCGATTATCAACAAGGTCGGCGGACGATTCAAGCTCTCGACGCTCATCCAAAAGCGTTTGGTGCAAATCAACGCCGGTTCGCGTCCGTTGGTCGATCCGAAGGACGACAACAAGATGCAAATCGTCATCAATGAGATTATGCAGGACAAGATTTTTCTCGACACCGAAATGAACGTGCAAGCGGCGGCCGGCGCGGCTCAGCCCAGCGCGTTGGAGTTGGACTTCCGCACGCTGTAAGAAAATATGAAGGGACGCGAGTTGCTCATCGGCGTCACCGGGGGAATCGCGGCCTACAAAACCGCCGCCCTGGTGAGCCGACTGGTTCAGGCCGGCGCCGGGGTCTCGGTAATTATGACCCAAGCGGCGATGCTGCTTGTTGCGCCGAAGACGTTCGAGGCCCTGAGTGGCCGGCCGGTCGGCTTGGAAGTTTTTGGGCCGGGCGCGCATCCGCACATCGAGCCGGCCGAGCGAGCCGAGCTTTTCTGCATCGCTCCCGCCACGGCCAACATCTTGGCTAAAGCCGCCTGCGGACTGGCCGACGATCTGGTCAGCACGGTTTTGCTTTCCTTCAACGGCCCGATTTTGATGGCTCCGGCCATGAATTGCGTGATGTGGCAAAAGCCGGCCGTCCAACGCAACGTCGCGCAACTTCGCGCCGACGGCATCCAATTCATCGAGCCGGAGGAAGGCCGGTTGAGTTGCGGCATGTCCGGCCCCGGCCGCATGGCCGAGCCGGAGACGATTTTCCGCGCGATTGCCGAACGACTGAAAACACGCTAATGTACGACCGACAACAGCTCATCGAACAAGTCCGTCAAAAAGCCCTGAAATTCGGCGATTTCACGCTGGCCTCGGGCAAAAAAGCCAAATACTATCTCGACGGCAAGCAGGTGACGCTCGATGCCGCCGGCGCGCGGCTGGTGGCCGAGGGACTTTTGGATTTGCTCGCCGGCCGTGCGCTCGGCAACGCAATCATGCCGACGGCGGTCGGCGGCATGTCGATCGGCGCCGATCCGATCACGGCGGCGGTCATCACGATGTCGGCCGTGCGGAACACGCCGCTTTTGGGCTTCATGGTTCGCAAGGAGTCGAAAGGCCACGGCACGAACAAGTACGTCGAAGGCCCGGTGAAGCCAGGCGATACCGTCGTGATCGTCGAAGACGTGGTGACAACCGGCGGCTCGTCGCTCCAGGCCATCGAACGCGTCGAGGCGTTCGGGCTGAAAGTCGTAGGCGTGCTGGCGATCATCGACCGCATGGAAGGCGGCGCGGAAGCGTTTGCTAATCGCGGCTACAAGTTCGCAAGCCTGTTAAACATTCGCGATTTCGGCATCGAACCGCCGGCGAGCTAAGGACGATTTGTGACGGCCAAAAACCGCTCCAACAGCGTTGTCCCGCATTCCGTCAAAAAACTCTCGGGATGGAACTGCACGCCGAACAGCGGAAATGTCTTGTGCCGAATGCCCATGATCTCGCGGCCGACGTCGGCGGTATCGCTCCAAGCGCACACCTCAAACACGTCGGGCAGCGTGTCGGGCTGAATCACGAGGCTGTGATACCGCGTGGCCGTAAACGGATTCGGCAAGCCCTCGTAGAGGCCGCGGTTGTCGTGATGGATTTGATCGGTCTTGCCGTGCATCAAACGTTTGGCCCGGACGATTTTCGCCCCGAACGCTTGGCCGATCGACTGATGCCCCAAGCAGACGCCCAGCAGCGGAATCCGACCGGCGAATCGCTCGATGCAGGCGACGGAAATTCCCGCCTCGTCCGGCGTGCATGGTCCCGGCGACACGATCAGATGCGACGGCCGCTTGGCTTCGATCTCGTCGAGCGTGATTTTGTCGTTTCGATGCACTTCCAGCTCCAGCGCCGGGTCGATTTCGCCCAATCGCTGCACGAGGTTGTAGGTGAACGAGTCGTAATTGTCGATCAGCAGAATCATGGCGGTTTTTATAGGCTCAGGAAAGGGATCGGGACAATGTGTCTCTGTGTGTCTCGGTGTCTCTGTCTCTAATTTATCCTGCCGGGCGGTTTTTCGCAATCGCCGGCGGGCATGGCACCCATTTGGCGAATATGTTAAACTGAAGTCGGCTGCTTTCCTCCACCGCCAACGACAATCATGGCCAACGACAATAATTGACGGTCAGAATAAGAATGCAACGAGGCCGACCAACGGGAGGCCGGATTTGCATGGAAAACGTCATGCTGCCGTTGCATTAGTTTCCTGAACATCAAAAGGCATGCCGTGGCAGTTAGCGAATCTTCCGCCCGCCGATACGCGCTCGACCCC
>CAZWNM010000326.1:0-4036 GCA_964635765.1 uncultured Planctomycetaceae bacterium
CCGCTGATCAATCCGCGCACTCCACTGGCGCATGCCGTCGAGGAGATTTTGCGTTTCTACAGCGTTTATCACAGCATGCGATTCGTGCATGATAATTTGGTTTTTCGGCTTCACTGGCCGCCGAGCGAGGCGTTGTTGGACGAGATCAACGGGCGTTTCAGCGACATCATTACCGGCGGCCGGTTCGTCATCGGTAAGCCTTTGCCTGAGGAAGACGAAGAAGTGGCGTTGGCCGACATGCCTCGTTTGATTTTTCATTTCAACCGCCGCAGTTTCGGCCGGCTGCGAGTGTTGATTGATTGCGTGAATCGAGGGACTAGGGAAGAGGCAATAGGGGGTGCGCAATAACATGTAAGGGAAAAGCCATTTGCGGTTTTTCGCTGACCCTCCTGCCTATTGACTTTTCCCTCTTACCTATTGGCTATCACCTATCCCCTATTGCCTCTTCCCGTCCCCATGCTCGATTGGCAGCAATTCCAAAACAGCAACGCCGCAACGCCCGAGATCGTTGATCCGCGGCGAAGGTTAGTGATATGCACGACGGTTTTTGCGGCGGCGCTGTTGGCGGTTTTCGCGCGAACCGTGCAATTGGAAATTGCCTACGGCGACGGCTTTCGCGCGGAAGCCCTGCGGCCGATCGAGAAAACAACGATGCTGCCAGCGGCGCGCGGCCGTATCCTCGCGCGCGATGGAACCGTGCTCGCCTGCGATCAAATCACGCAGGCCGTGGCCGTCGCCTATCGCTTGCTACAAGAGCCGCCCGACGATGCGTGGCTTCGCCAGAAAGTTCGGGCAAGGCTGCCCAAGCGGGATCGAAAAAGTGCCACGAAATTCGCCGCCGAAAAGGAAAAAGTATTGGCCGAACGCCAGTTACTTATCGAACGGCTTGCTCGGCTGTGCAACCTGCCGCCGGGTCAATGGGAAAGCCGGGCGAAACGCATCGCGGCGCGCGTCGCACGCATCGCCGACGCCGCGAATCGGCCGCGAAACTCCACGGCCAATGAGACGGAGAAAATCGACGCCTCTTGGACAGCCCGGCTTCGCCGTCTGCTCCTCGACGCCCCGCCGCTGCCGCGAATTGAAGTGGCTGACGAGCGCGATTTTCACGTCATGGCCGACGACGTGCCGCCGGCGGTCGTCGCGGAAATCACCGAACATGCCGACCGTTGGACGGGCGTAAAAATCGTCGAGCAAACGCATCGCATTTATCCCAACGGCATGCTGGCCGCCCACGTGCTCGGGCATCTTGGACCCGCGGCGATCGGCCGCATGGGCGTCGAGCGGCAATACGACGCCGTGTTGCAAGGCCAGTCGGGCGAATCGGTCACGCAAACCGATCGCGCCGGCCGCATTGTGCAAACGTATTGCCGCCGGCCGCCGGTCGCCGGCCGCGATATCACGCTCACACTCGACTTCGCCTTGCAACAAACGGCCGAGCAGTTGCTCCGAAGCGCATTGGAACGCAATGCCATTCGCGCGGCGGATAATTCGGTGAGCGATTCCGCGTTGGGCGGAGCCATCGTCGTCATGGACGTGGACGACGGCTCGATCCTCGCCGCCGCTTCCGCGCCAACGTTCAATCCCAATCTTTTTGGCCGTCCGGAAAGCGACGAGTTGGCCGCATTGCTTGTCGATCGAACGCATCCGCTGTTCGACCGCACGACGCACATGGCGATTTCGCCCGGGCCGATGTTCCAAACGGTCACGGCCGCCGCACTCCTGGAATCGGGCACGATCGACCCTCGGGCGGTGTTTTCGTGCCAAGGCTATCTGCATCGACCGGATCGACAGCGATGCGAGATTTTCGTCCGCGAAGGCCGCGGCCACGGCGACATCGCGCTGGCCGACGCCTTGGCCGTGAATTGCAACGTGTATTTTTTGCATTTTTCCGAGATGCTCGGCCCCGAATCACTGGCGGACATGGCTGCGCGATTCGGCTTCGGACGCCCGACCGGCATCGACCTTCCCGACGAAGCGGCCGGCACGCTGCCGACGCCAGACGGCTTCCGCAAGTTGAAACGCCGCGCGTGGCAAACTGCCGACACGCAATCGCTGGCCACCGGCCAAGGCTCGCTCGCGGCCACGCCGCTGCAAGTGCTTTGCATGACCGCCGCGGTGGCCAACGGCGGGCGAGCGGTAACACCGAGCGTGTGCGCGGAACACATGGCGGGCGGAAGAAATGGAAAAGGTGAGAAGGGTGAAAATGGCGAGAAGCCGATTGTGTGGCGGGAAACGTGCGAGGCGATCGCCGAGGGGCTGCGGCGGACCGTTGCCGATCCCCGCGGCGTCGGACACGCGACGGTGTATAGGGAAACAATTTCGACAGCCGGCAAGCTCGGCACGACGGAGTCGGGCGGCGATCAGCCCGGCCATGCGTGGTTCGCCGGATACGCGCCGGCCGATCGACCTCGCGTGGCGTTTGTGATCGTCTTGGAACACGCCGGCGACGCCGCGGCGGCCGTCGGCCCGGTGGCCAACCGATTGTCGCTTCGGCTCGAACAGTTCGGCCTGTTTTCGGAATGATCGATCGGGGGATCACCTTAAGCAACCGCGGAATGCATGTTGCATCAGCCCGGATTGGCCGGCGAAAACGGTTTGCCGCAAAAACGCGGCGAGCCAGCCAAGCTTCCGCGTTCTTTTACCGGTCGGCCTCTTGACGTCGGCCGAAAAATGTCGCAGACTGATGAAGCTAGGGCAATCGGCCCTTGCCGGAGTGGCGGAATGGCAGACGCGCTGGACTCAAAATCCAGTATGGGCAACCATGTGAGGGTTCAACTCCCTCCTCCGGTACTTCAATCAGGATAAGCACTTAGGGCGGTTTTCCCGCCCTTCTTTTTTGCGCGTTTCGGGGTCAGTGTTGCCACAAGTGTTGCCAACCGCCGGGGTGTTGCTGGCCGTTGCCACGTGGTTGGCCCACAAGTCGGCCCCCATCTCATCGGCCGATAGCGAAACGTAGTAGGACATGGTGGTTTGGATGGAGGAATGGCGGGCAAGCCGTTGCAACACGGCTGGCATAACCTTCCGTGACCATCTTGTGCAAAACGCCCGTGCCGCCTGATGCGAAGTTTTGCAACTTCCAGGCGGATATAATTGTAATGGCGAGGCTTTTTCTTCATCAAGGAGTTGCCATGGACGTGCTTCACTTCTTCCGGCAAGGCCGGTTCATTGCGGCAGGCGCGCGGCTGATAGGGTTAGCGGCCGGCGGCATGGCGCTGGGGCCGCGTTTTTTTTGGCCGCAAGGCGGAATGCCATCGCCGCAGGATCGCCCACGACAGCCGCCGGAGGAGCCGCGTTTCGTGGAAGCTCGGCGACGGATGGTTGAACAGCAACTCCGCAACCGTGACATCACCGATACGAAGGTGTTGGAAGTCATGGGCCGCATCGCCCGGCAATTTTTTGTGCCGGAAGATATTGACCAGTTTGCCTACGACGACTGCGCGTTGCCGATCGAGGAAAACCAGACGATTTCGCAACCGTACATCGTGGCCGTGATGACGCAATTAGCCCGACTGACCCCTCAGAGCCGTGTGTTGGAAATCGGCTCCGGTTCGGGCTATCAGGCGGCGGTATTGGCCGAACTGAGCAAAGAGGTTTATAGCATCGAGATTCTCAAACCGCTCGCCGACCGCGCTCGAGAGCGATTGGCCGCGTTGGGCTACCGCAATGTTACGATTCGGCATGGCGACGGCTATCAAGGTTGGGCGGAGCACGCGCCCTACGACGTGATTCTTGTCACCGCGGCGCCGGACCATGTGCCGAAGTCGTTCGAAGAGCAGTTGGCCGTCGGAGGTCGCATGGTGATCCCGCTCGGCCGCGGCTATCAAGAATTGATGTTGTTGGAAAAGCGGCAGGATGGCACGATTCGCCGCGAGCCGGTCATTGGCGTGAAGTTTGTGCTGATGACCGGCGAGACCGAACATCGGACCCAATAACCCGCCAGTGTTTTCAAGGCAAATTCGACGAACTCAGTTTCAATCGAAGGTCGGCGGTCGGAGCTGATGTGGAATGGGCCTACGCCGCCGCTCGATTACGCCAA
>CAZWNM010000327.1:0-4036 GCA_964635765.1 uncultured Planctomycetaceae bacterium
GTGTTTATTGAGCGAAAAATACTTTTCCAGCACCCGTTCCTCGTCGAAATCGCCAAGCTGGCCGACAACGATCGCGCCAATCAACAGCACGTTCAAAGCCATCGAGCCCAGAAACGCTAATAGCAGGAACGCAGTGAACAGCCGGCCCCAAAACCGCGATTTTTGCGGCGTTTGCGGCTCCGGCACAATCGTCGGACGCAGCACAGGTTGCTGGAATTCATTCTGCGGAGGGGTTTGGTCCATGTTTTGCTTCCTTTACGTGTTCAGACGGCGCCGAAGGAGCCGATGCCTTTGCCTTTCGCCTCATTCTAGCGAGAGCTTTTGGGAATGCAATGCGCGTTGGTGTTGCCAGGAAGGGCCGAAACGATGTAAGCTATGCGTCGTACTCTGTGATTCCCTAATCCCTAGTCCCTAATCCCTAGTCCCTATGTTTGTCGCCGCCACGAGCCGTTGTTTTGCCAATTTGCCGTTGAACGCCGCCTTGCTGCAGTTGGTCGATTTGGAATATACCGCCGTCGAAGTGATGGTTCACGAACACGATGGGCATATCAAGCCGTCGGAAGTGTTGGCCGACATGGAACACGCCGTCGCGCTTTGCCGGCAAATGCATCGGCTCACGCCCGTGGCGCTGAGTGTCGAAATCGACGCGCCCGAGCCGGAGTATTACCGCCAGTTCGCCGCCTGCTGCCAACTGGCGAAGACGATCAAGGTGGTGACGCTTACCGTGCGGTCGGCCGAGCTTGGCACGCCGTTCAACGCCGAGGTGGAGCGATTGCAGATGTTGGCGGCGTTGGCCGCGCGCGAGGGCGTTCGCGTCGGATTGCTGACCGAAGTCGGCCGGATGACGGAGAATCCCGACACGGCCGTGGTTTTTTGCGACAACGTGAAGGGCCTCGGCATCACGCTCGATCCGAGCCATTACACGTTCGGCCCGTTCGCCGGAGCGAATTATCAGCAAACCTTGAAGCATGTGTATCACGTGCGGCTGCGCGACACGACGAAAGACAACTTGCAAGTTCGCATCGGCCAGGGCGAGATCGAATACGGCCGATTGGTGAATCAGTTGTCGAAGGTGCATTACGATCGCGCGTTGTGCGTCGATCTTCAGCCGATTCCCGACGTCGACCAGTTGACCGAGATGCGGAAGATGCGGCTGTTGCTCGAAAGTCTTTTATAGGGGAAAGAGGCGAGCGGCGCGGAACGAGGGGCGAGCGGGGCGCGTAAGCACCCTGTTCTGTTGGACCCAGGCTTCAGAATGTGAAGCGGCGGAGTTTGCTTCGCGTGTTTCGTTTTTTCACTTTCAACCGGTTGCGGCGCAAGCAAGCACTCGCCATTGGACATTGATTTCTCCCGAAAGAGGCGGTGGCGAGGCCCGTCATATATCGCGGCTTTAGTCGAGCGCCCACCAAATACGACGGGCTATCGTTGGCAAAATTACCTCATTTGCCACCGCCCCTCCTGTTTTCGAATTCCCGAGAAACGGTAATTTTTGGCCACCAGTAACGCTTTTTTGCCGCGAATTCAGTTTTTTGCATCGCGGAGACGCCGTTTTGGGGGCGATTATCCTTCGGGTCGGCGTCGCTTTCACGTGACTGGCACGCATTGTGCAGTATATGGAGAAGTTGGGGCGGATCGAACAGACAAGTTGTGCGTGCCTATATGATTTGCCAAGCCTACGATCGCATCGGACGACTCAACGCCTTTCAGCGTGTCATGTTGCAATGGAGCGAGTTGTCGCCCTACAACGCCGTTCATGCTTATAAACTCGCCGGCCCGGCCGATGCCCTCGCCCTGCGCGACGCCATCGGCGAGACTTACGATCTTTGCGGAATCGGCATCGCGGAAATCGACGCCGCCGCCGATCGAATGTGGTATCGCCACACGCGCGACGCCGCGCCGGCCGTCGAAATCGCCGCCGGCGCCGGAACGGCCGAGGAGCGGCTCAACCTCCGCATCGCCGACGAGGTCAATCGTCCGTTCGGCCGGCCCGTGTGCAAACCGTTCCGCATCGGCATCGTTGACGGCGGACCGGCGTCGCATTATGTGACGCTCACCTACGATCACTGGGCAAGCGACAGCATCAGCGCGCGACTGCTGATGCGGCATGTGTTGGGCCGCTATCTCGGCCTCGACATTCCCGAAAACCGCGAGTCGCTCGACCTGTATCCCGGCACGTATCGAGAAGTTTTTCCGCGTCAGTTGCGGGGATCGCGGTTGGCGATGCCGCTGTTGCGATCGCTTCACGGCTGGCTCCGTCATCGCTCGGCTCGGCAGACGGCCTACGCTTCCAGTTTTCAAATGTCGGTCGGCTACGAACACTACGTCACGCAGCCGGGCACGGTCGAGGCGATCCGGCAATTCGCTCGGCAAAACGGCGCGTCGGTTCACGACGTTTTTCTCGCCGCGCTGGGCGGCGCCATGGCCGATTTCCTGCCGCGCCGGGCGTCGAAGGGCAAGGGCGGCGACATCGCCCTTGGCACGATCGTCGATACCCGCGCCGACGCCAATGAAGATTTGGACGAAACGCTCGGCACCTTCTTGGGCTATTACGTCATGCGGTTGGCCGGCGACAAATCGATCGGACTCGCCGAACTCACGCGCCGCATCGCGGAAAAAACTTTCAAGATAAAACGGCGGCAAAGTTATCTCGACGCCGCGGTGAACTTCCGCGTATCGAGCAAGATATGGCCGCGATTGCGGCCCGAAAGCCGTCCGGTCTTCGCCCGCCGCGCCATGCCGCTGACGGCCGGCATCACCAACGTCTATCTCCACAACGACTGGATGACGCAATACGCCGACGGAAAAATTCTCGAGTATCGCCGCGCGGTTTCCAACGGACCCACGCTGCCGATTGTCCTTTCTCCGACCACGTTCCGCAATCAACTGAACATCGGCGTGAATTATCGGGAAACCGGTTTCTCGCGCCGCCGCGTCGACGATATCATGTCGGCGTTCGTCGGCCATTTGGAATCGCTGGCCGGCGGAGCGAAAACCGCGGGAAGAACGCCGCGGAGACACGAAGGACACGGAGAAAAAAATGGGCGACTTCGAGCGAAAATAGATGGTGTTTTGGCCAAGTAAAGTGAAATCATCGAAATAAAAAATAATGGCTCGTGCCTGATTCGTTGTGCTTGTCCGTTTTTTTCCTCCTCCGTGTTCTCCGTGTCTCCGTGGTGCGTTTTGCAGTCCTTATGGCGGAAAAACCGTCGCCGCTATTTCTTCTTCTCCAACATCGGCTCTGCCGCCGGTTGTTGCGGCGGCGCAAGAATGCTTCGCTGCTGTTGCTCGATCATCTTGCGCATCGCCTCCATGCGGCGATTCATTTCCTCAAACCGCCGCTCGACCTGCTGACGCACGTCGTCGGGCGTCGGCATGGCTTGCGGCGACGACGATCTCGGCGCGATCAAGATTGCCGGCGCGAAATTGAACGCGTCGGCGCCGATCTTCACGCTGCCGCTTAGGCCCGATGGCCGAAGCATTCGCTCGACGTACCGTCGAACGTCGGCCGGCAGTTTGTCGAGGTCTTTTTCGGTCAGCGACCATTTCTCGCTGCCGCGTTCAACTTCGATTTTCGCCGGCTGATCGCCCGACTTCGAGATGGCGATGCTCAGATTCGCCGGCAATGCGCCGATGGCGAACGCATGGGGCGGAATGATGGCGCCCGGCTGAACAAAATTGAAGTGAATGTGCGGCCGAGCGGCGCCCTGCTCGTTGCCCGGCGTCATGCTTTCGACCCAGCGCTGGACCGTATCCCAATCGGCTTGATCCGCCGCGTCGGGGCCGAGGAACATCGGCTCGGGCCGCTTGGCCGGCGTCACTTCTACCGTCGTCGGCTTGCCGCCTCGAATCAACTCGACTTTGAGCTTCGTTTCCTTGGCCGCCTCGACCGCCGCGAGCAAATCGCGCGGATTGGCAAGCGGCTTGTCGCCGGCGCGAAGCAAAACGTCGTGCCTTGTAATGCCGGCTTTTTCGGCGGGACTGTTTTTCGGAATCGACGCGACGAGAAGTCCCTGCTTTTTCGCCAAATTCAATTGCG
>CAZWNM010000328.1:0-4026 GCA_964635765.1 uncultured Planctomycetaceae bacterium
AACCCTTGCGCGGAAACGTCCAGCCACGGCGGCGGCGGCGGAAATTCGCCTTCCATTTGTTGGAAAATCAAGTCGATGCCGGCGGTTTTGTAAAGGCCAATGATCGCCGTGACGAGCATTTGACGCTGCCACGGCGGCAGACGCCCGACCCAATCGCCGCCGTCGGCGTCGGCCAAAAGCCAACCGGCTTGCGTTTCGAGGGTCAAATGCAGCGTGCCCTCGGCGATTTCGGGACATTGGATGGAAAGCCGGACGAAATTCGCGCCGAGCCGTATTCTGCCAAGCTGCGGCGGCGAGGCCTGCCACGCCGCGCTTTCGGCGAACAGTTCGAGAAACTCGCGTTCGACGTAGCGTCGCACGGAAAGTTCCACAAGGTGCAGTGCCTGCAAATGTTTATGCACCGGCCGCCAATCGCCGTCCAATCGAGCCGTCCGCTCGGCGTATCGCAGCTTGGCGAATCGCTTCGGAAGCGTGCCGGAGTGGAAGCCGGGCCGTAGCAGCCGGCCCATGTTTTCACCATGTGCGCCGATCATCACCGGCCCGAGTTGCCGGCGTCGATTGGCCGCATAAAGCCGCCAGTTCTCCTTGAGTTCCCAAACGAGGAAGCCGAAGATGCCGGGAATGCTTATGCTAATAAGCGTGGCCGTGAGTCCGGCAAGAACCTTCTCCAAGCCTAGCGTTTCAAGCACGCCGGTGAAATGGGGAATGGTCGGTATTAACAACTTGTGTGAAACGGTGACGACGGGAAAATGCTTGATCGGGTTGATCTGCGGCTCAATCAGCACGTTGACGGCGAATCGCAACACGTAGGCCACGAAAAACCACGCGACGCCCAAAGCGGCTTTCAAGGCCAACGTCCGACGGCTGCCGCCGCTCTTGAATCGCAGCCATTCATCGACGGCGTACATCAAACGTTCGACGGCTTCCACCACGCCCTTGAACACATCGACAATGAACCAAAACAACCCCGTGACGGCACGCACGCCGAATTGCCGCCAGCTTTGCACCGCCTCATCGGCGATCAGTTCTTCCAGATTGCGGCCGAACCGGGAATTGAGCAGCAGGCAAACGAGGACGAAAACCGATGGGGTCCAACTTGGTGAGGATCGCCAACCGCCGCTGGGCAAAAGCCACCAAAGCATGGCGGTCCAAAACATCGGTTTCAGGAGATAGCGAAACGGAATCGTGAATGCACGGCTGTGAAAAACGGCTTGCAGCCAAGGCGATTGAAACAACCAGCGGATCGGCTCGATCGTGATGAGGCGAAGCAGGTAAAAAATATTTTGAAAAACTCGGCCGGCGACCCGGCGAAATGAGGTCGAATTGACCACGCACAATAAAAACACGCCGAGCGACAACACCAAATAGGGATTTACCAAATAATCAAATTTCGCTTTTGCCGCCTCTTCGCTCATTCCTCCAAAATACGAAAAAAGAGTCACCAGCAGATGGAACGTCCCGGCCAATGCCACATACGCTCCGCCGAACGGAACGGCCACGGTTCGCGTCACAAATCGGCCGGGCCGCGTGCCGAACGCCAACGAACTGAGCCGCTGCATCCACCGCAAATAAAACTCGCCGCGATGATAAACGCCGTCGAGCGATACGGCCAGTTGCCGATCGACGCGGAGCAGCAAATCGCCGCGAAGAAAATCGCGAACGCCGGCGACGTCGGGCAATCGCAAATTGTTGCGCGAAATCGCGTCGCGCAGGTCGCCCATCGACAAAAAACCTCGAGCGGCGATTCGGTCGAGCATTTCCTCGGTTATTTTCTTCCTCGCCACGCGTTCCGGCATGTTCCGCGGACAAAAACCCGTTTTATCGAACGCTTCCAGAATTTTTGACCGCAATTGCTCGCGAAGCCTGACCTCGATCCGAACGATCGCCGCCATAATGACGACGGCCAACCGACGCCGCTGGTCGTCGGAAATACGAGCGGCCAGCAAACGCCGCACCGCGCTGCGCAGGTGCTTCAACAGCAGGACGTCCCGCTGATTCGGCAATTGCCGCTTGACGGGCCGACGGCCGAACCATAGCGCCCATTCGACGAGATCGACGGTGAAAATATCCCGCTCTTGAGCGACGCATGCCTTTTGCAGATCGTACAACAGCCGCGCCTCGACCGTCCAAATGCCGCGCGGCGTTTGACGCACCAAGGCCAAGAGCGAGTCGCGCCATTGCCGCGGCGCGGTTGCGTCAAGCTCGAACACCGCCTGAAGCCGATCGCCCAGCTCGCCGACATCGGTCTTGAGAGCCGTCCAAACATTATTGACGAACTTCGGCGGCACGCATCGCTCGGCCTTGGCATGGCAAATCGCCGAGCGAATCACATTGCCAAGCTCCGCCGACCGCTTCGCCTTGCGCATCAAAAGGCGATATTTCATTTCCGACGGGATTTCCGTCGGCGCGAGCGCCTCGGCCTCCGCCGTTTCGGCCGCCGCGGGATTCACCGCCCATTGATTCAATTCGCAAAAATCGACCGGGTCGGGCGCGCCGATCGGGCGGCCGGCCTCGAACAGCGCGGCCGCGTCCACGTCGCGCCCGATGATCGCATCGACCGCCGCCAAATCGGTCAAGCCGGGAAAATAACGCGGCAGCGAACTCGGCGCAAAATAACGCAACTCCAAATAGGTCGCCACGAACTCGATATACGTCGATGCTTCCGTGACCGGCGGAAGCCGGAGGTCTTCTTGTTCGAGCACCAGCCGGACTTCGTCGAACGCGACCATGCCGACGTCGTGAATGCGCTGCCGAATGGCGCCCGGCCCAAGCTCGCCGGCGGCCGCCTTCGCCTCAAACGCCAAATGCACCCGGGCGTGGAACAACAAGCGCCAGCAGCGGTGCAAAAAATAGTCGGCGGGCGTATCCGAAAATTCATTCGACCGCGGCCAGGCGAGCAAAATGACCGTCGGCGGCAATTCATATTCATCTTCGACGCCCAATTCCGACTTTTCGACAATTGCCAGCAGCGGCTCGCGGTCGATGACGTAACTTTCGCGGTGCGGAACGTTGAAACCGAAGCCCGACAGACGCCGATCCTGCTTGATGACCCGACGCAAAATTCTCGGTAGCAGCAAGAAAGCCGCCGGATCGGCCCGTCGAACGGCGTCTTCCAATGCGGCCGGTGTGAGTCGCAACGATAGTCGCTCATCAGCCGTCTTTTGCGTTTTCGAGTCTCCCGGGCGGGCGTCATTCATCATGTCGGGCGATTATCGCACATTCCCCACAGGCTGCCAAGACAGTTTACTTTCCGGTATCCTGGTCGGTTTTTTCTTCCCAACCTATCCTATTCCACGCCGTGCGAATGGTAATCGACGTTGGCCAGATAGTCGACCACCGGGGCGGCGTCTTGCCAAACGGGCCGCATGAATTGATCTTTTATCGCCTGACGAACGGCGTTTTTTTGGTCCTTATTCAAACAGCCGGGCCCGGTGATTTTTTCCGCTATCTCGTCGTCGCCCTCATCCAACGAGGTCAACGCCCAGCGGGAAGCAAGCTGATAGGCCACTAGCCCGATGAGCCGTCGGCCATCCGGCGTGGCGGCGAATCGCAGCTCGACAAGCTGAAATGCGCCGGCTTGCGGCAGTTTGTCGTGGTTCCGTTTGGCGGGCACGAAGCCGAGGCCCGCCCGAATTTGCCAGCCGGCACCGCCGTCGTTTTTCCAGGTGGCCACGACCCGCGTCGTATCGCAAATCAGATAGTGGTATTCCCGATTGAGCTTCGTCGGCAGGTGGTGGTTGGGCAAATGCTCCTCGGTGGCGGGAATGACATGCTGGTCGGGCGAAACGTCATCGAGGGATATCGAATCCCCGTCCTCGTCGGTCGACGCGACGATTTTGACCGGCTGCTTGCAATTGGGGCATTTGGCTGTGCGTCCAGCCAGTTCAGGTTTTGCCAGGAGTGTTTTGCCGCAACCGGGACAGATGATTTTGAGCATGAGAAATTAGGGGCTAGAGGCTAGGGACTAGGGGCTAGAAGTTGGAGACTAGGGAAAACACACGTGCAATTTTGCACTAGCCCCTAGCC
>CAZWNM010000329.1:0-4025 GCA_964635765.1 uncultured Planctomycetaceae bacterium
AACCGCCTCGGCATGATGGTCGATCTCTCCCACGTTTCCGACGAGACGATGCTGGCGGCCTTGAAGATCAGCCAGGCCCCGGTGATTTGCTCGCATTCGGGCGCGCGCGCGGTGTGCGGCCACGCGCGCAACGTGCCCGACGACCTTCGGCCGGGCTGTGCCGGCCGATTATTTGGTTGCGACGCCTGTCAGGACGCGTGCCCGTGGAACCGCTGCACGCCACCGACCGAGGAGCCGGCTTTTTTTCCGAAGCCGGGCATGAACCCCGCAAATTTGGACGAGTTGGTCTCTCTCGACGAGTCCGACGTTCGCCGTCGTTTTCGCCGCACGCCGCTGTGGCGCGTCAATCGCGCTGGGATTTTGCGAAACGCCCTGCTGGCGAAAAATCGGGAAAATATCCAACATGAGGACACGGAAAATGCGGAGGAGTGACTGCGAAATAAACGAACTATGCGAAAATCGGATAAAAAGGCGGCGCGAAGTTTTTCAGCCGGCAGCCAGACGCAACTCGACTTGACGAATGGCGTCGCCCACTTGCCAGTGCCGCTCGGCAAGATCGAGTGGACGGCCGGCGACGACCCAGCCGTCAACACGTTTTTGTGCCGCCACGACCGTGCTGTGACTGCGGCGGCCGAAATAAAGGCCGATCTCGCTCAATGCGGCCCGCGTATGTTTCCGGGCGAGCCACATCGCCAACATTCGCGGATGGCTCACGCGCTGACCTTTTTGGTCCGATTGCAAACTCGAAGGCTCGATGCCGAACACTTCGCAAACCGCCTTTTCGATGTCGGGCAGCCGCACCGCGCGGCCGGCATGCCGCGTCAGATCGCCGAGGGCCTCTTCGGCCATTGCAAGCGAAATGGGCCGGCCAGTCGCTTCGCTCGTGGCCAACAGCCGACAAAGCGCGCCGGAAAGTTCGCGGGCGTGGCTCGTAAAACGCGAGGCAATGAACTGCATCGCGTCGGCGGGCACTTTCATTTTCATCCGACGCGCCATTTGACCGAGAATGCCGAGACGCATGGCGTGGTCGGGCGCATCGAGCCGGCAAATCAATCCGCTCGCCAGCCGGGTGAGCAGTTCCGCGCCCAATTCCGGCAGCTCGGCCGGCAAACGATCGGCGGCGAATATGAGTTGCCGGCCGTCGCGCAGAAACGTGTCGATCGTGTGCAACAATTCAACCTGCGTGGCCCGCTTGCCGACGAAGAACTGAAGATCGTCGAGAATGAGCATCCCGACGCCACGGTATTTCTGTCGAAAGTTGGGCAAACCGCTTCCCCGCAACGCTTCGAGAAACTGGGTGGTAAACTGCTCCGCCGAAAGATAGATTGTCGAGGGCCGGCCGTGCGACTTTCGAGCCGCCGTCCAAATGCCTTCCAGAAGATGCGTTTTGCCGACGCCGGTCGGGCCGCAAAAAACCAGCGGCGTCAGTTGGCCCGGCTGCCGAACCGCCATTTCGGCCGACGTAATCGCAAGCCGATTGGTTTCGCCAGACACAAAAGTTTCGAGACTGGCGAATCGCCGACGCGATGATGCGACGGCCGGTTCGGTCGCCGACTTCTTGCGAGAGTCAACCGCGGCAATTCGCAAGTTGGGCTGCGAAGCGTCCGATGCAACCATGGAAACGACCGAGGAACCAGACGAGGCAGCTTGCGCGGAATCTTCCCGGTTTTCGGCTGACGAGGAATCGAGATGAAACTCCAACGCAGGACACTTGTCGCACACTTCGCGGCACGCCTCTTCAATATGGCGACGGAAGTTTGAACGAATCCAATCCAAGAAGAAATCGTTGGGCGCGCCGATGCGAAGGACGCCGTCCTTGTAGCTCAAACGCGTGTTCGCGCCGAACCACAAGTCGTATCGCTCTTGTCCGACCTTGCCGGCCAGCCCAGAACGCACAGCCGACACGATTTCCTTATCGTCCTTGGTCACTTCCAGTGCGTCCTTGTCGCAATTTTTTCGGTTCTTATCCTTGCACGAGCAATACCTTGCACGAGCAAGGGTGATGTATTTTTTCCGATGGCAAAAACATCACCACATCAAACGGCGTGAAGCATATGGCAGCATCGGACCACGCCCGCGTGAACTCTTGATTCTAGCGATGCTAGCATTGCTGTCAAACGGGCCACGAACGCCGAGCGGCATTTTTTTCATTCTTCCGCGATTTGCCCGGCGGATTTTTCGGAGAATGCCGTCTGTTTGTTAGCCGGCGGTTTGCGAATTTTTCAGCCGGCTGGCGATTCGCATCGTGGAAAACGTGTTGAAATGCCGCGTGCCAATGGAAAAAAATATGAGGCCAGGGCCGTTTTCCAGGGCGAATCGGCACAAATTTCCGTTGTCGTTCGATCTTGGTCTGCGGTTTTGGCAAGCAATGCGGCGATGGAATTGGGCGGACAGCCAGAGCATACATCCCATGTTGCCCATCCGTCCCATGCTGTGATTGAGCGATAGTCCGCACGGTCAGCAGGCAGCAAGCCAGCGTGGCCGCCCGTTCAATCGAGCCGATACAAGCTAACGGCCTTGTCTTCATGGCGAATTTCATCGACCGTGCTTTTTTTGCCGGAGCCGGCGTATAGGCGATTGGGTGCATTGAATACCCAGCCGGCGGTTTGGCCGACATTTCGATAGGCATGAACGACGCCGGCCGGCACGATCACGCACTGCTTGTTCGATTCGCCCACGGCCACTTTCATGCGACGGCCGAACGTCGGCGACTTGGGCCGCGAGTCCCATAGATAAAGCATGAAATCGCCCGGGCCGAAAAATGCGAAATAGTCGGTCTGAACGATGTGTTCGTGCGGACCGCGTGCAATGCCGGGCAACGTTTCGCTCACGTAAACCATGACCGGCCGCTGATCAGCTGAAAGTTCATCGTCGCGGTATAATTCCATCAGCCAGCCGCGACGGTCTTTGCGGGCGGCCAGCGGTCGAAAAACCACGCCCTCGATGGGACCATCGGCAAAAGTTGTCGGTTTTGTGTTTGTACATTCGGGCATGATAAAATTTCCCTACATCTCAGTTTTTCTATGTTGTGCCACACCAGCACATCGTTCGCAATCCCCGCACTCTGCCTATTCACGTATCTTCGCGCACGCTGAACTCCAACTTCCAGCGTTTTTCGCTCGCCGTGCTGACACACCAGAGTTCCAACACGCCAAGCTCCGTCAATCGAGAACGGAATCGAACCGGCACATAAGGCTCGTCAATCGACTCGTCGGGTGGCAGCATCATTTCGAGCGAATCGGTTTCGGTAATTTCATCCGGTGTCCATGCCGACAAAAGATCGCCCGGCCGATCGGCTTTTCGCGTCGAAGAACTGAAGAAACGGAAGTGAGCAGGCTCGCCGACCACCAGGCCGATTTCGCCGGAAGGCACGTCGGCCTCGGTACCTTCTTCCATGCCGATCGGCGCGACGCACAACGCTCGAAGCGGACGCGACGCCCCTGGAATGGCCAATCCGGCCGTTTCGATGCCGACGTAATACGATCGAGCGGTGCCGCCGCGAATGCGCATTCCGCCGCGTTGCTTCGTCCAGCCGTAATACGCGGCGCCGCGTGCCACGGCATGATCCAAATCGTGTTCACCTTCGAGCAATCGCGGCTTTTTCGTGTCGCCGAACCACTCGCCGAGCGCTTCCAGTAATCGCTGCTGCAACACTTCGGCCTTGAAAACGCCGCCGTTGAACAAAACGTGCGTCGGCCGAACCGGCTCGTCCGGCGCGTCGCCGTGCGACTGCAAAAACGCGGCGACGTGGCGCGTGATTGCCGTATCGGACTCGAACGGCAGGCCGATTTCGCGGAAGCCGGACGCGCGTTCGCGCGTTGGACGATCGGTCGGCTTGCAATGCGGAAAAAAACCTTCGACGAGCAAATCGCTCACCGCGCGGCGCTCGACCTCGACGGAAACTGTGCCGCCGATGAGCTTGTGGCCTCGGCCCAAGACGGAAATGCCGTGCGTGGCCGGGCCTTGCGGCGTAAGCAGCGTTTCTTTCGCCGTGCGGCACGCATGCCAAAGCGCGACCGACTGCC
>CAZWNM010000330.1:0-4011 GCA_964635765.1 uncultured Planctomycetaceae bacterium
TTTCTGACAAGAGCCGTAATGCCTTGCAGTAAAAGAAGTTGCGGCTTGCCGATTCGCGTCGACCGCTAGAAAATCCGCCGCCGCCGGCTGCCATCGATGTGTGCCGTTTCGCTACATGTGCCGCAGACTAATACACCCTGTGTGCCTAGCGGCGCAGCGTGGTTTTGGAAGCCACTTCCATTTGCTCGCGCCGCTCGGCGGCGGCCGCGGCGGCGCCTGCTTGGCGGTCGGAAACGTCGGCGGCTAAGTCGGCAAATTGCTCTCGCACGTCGGGCTGCACGTGCGTCAACTGGGAGGCAAGCCGCTCGACGCCGAGGCTGTTCACTTCCGCCGTGCGCGAAAGGCTCCCGACAAAGGCCAGGGTTTGCACGAAATTGTTGTCCACCGTTTTGCCCAACAGCGGCGAAACGGTTTTGGTCGCAAGTTCCGCGCCGAGCGAATCGATGTTCAAAAAACAATCCAGGCGGCTGGTGATGTGATAGCGGCCGCTGGGTTGTTGCACGTATGCGGTTTTAAGCACCAACACGCCGCGTCCCTTGATCGGCCGCGGAAACAACGGCCCCTGATAGACGCCTTCGCCATAAAGCACGTGCGTGCCGCGACTTTGATAAACGAACTTGCCCGCCATCGCAGCGCCGGTCGATTCGAGAAGTCGAAACTGATTTTCATCGCCCTCGCGCAACTGCAACCGGCTGATCTTGAACACTTCCCAAATGTTGACGACGACGTCGGGATGATGCATTAGGAAAAGATATAACGCGGGATCGCAGTCGATCGTTTTGACCGGCAGGCGGCGAAACAGGCTGACGTTGGACAACACGAAGTTGACCTTCTCGCGGTCGGCGTCGGAAAGTCGGCCGAGCGGGATTGAACGCAAGGCATCGTGTCGCGAGGCGTCGCTGGTGCTGGCCTCATGCTCGATGGCAATGGGATAGGCTGGCTGAGTCGCGGCGGCCATCGAGACAAACCACACCAGGCATCCAACTACGGTCGCAAGCCACGCCATCGCCCGGACGCTGCTTGCTCGCAACTGGCCGACAATTTTTCTCGCCACTTTATCCATTCTCCTCATAGTTACCATTTTTCCTAGAATGCCACATCAGCGATGCAGAACGATCGCATCGAATCGGCTTTTCCGATTATTCGGTCTATGGAGGCTAGGTTGGCCAGCGAAAGTTTGCGGACGGATAAGACTGGCGTCCGTGTGCCGGCGAGATGGTGAATGCCGGCAATTTGAGAGAATTGCAGAATAGAAACGTTGTGGTCACATTTTTACGACATCTGCTTTTTCCGCCACATGGATCGCTTGCCGCCAGGCTTCGACTTGTCGCAACACTTGAAGCATCGCCTGGAACGGATCGGCATGGGTGGCCTCGAAACAATGGACGTAATCGTCACTCTTTCCGACGGCCATTTTGCAGTAAAAACGGTACAACGGCTGATCGTTTCCCCAGGATTCCAGCACGTAATACGTCGCGCCCCATTCGCGCAACCGATCCTGAATGTCGCGGAATTGCGTCGAAGCCACGGCGGTTTCCGGCGAATCGGCCAACGGCTCAACGCTCAGACTGGGCGCGGTCGGCGGGTTTGATCCAACCGGCAACGCCGGCGTATCATTCGTCGAATGAGAAGAAATGGACAAGGTGGGCGGGCTGGGAGAATTGGACGACGCCAACGCGAAATCGGAAATCGTCGGCAGGTGACAATCCTGAAACTTTTTGACAATTTCAGACCATGACGTGCCCGACATGGCGAGCAGGGGTACCCCAACCGCACAGGCCAACATCGTGAACGCCCTGAGCGTAACCATTGCCGACGATTGCATCACTGGCGTCGCCTCCTTGCGAGCAGACGGACGATCCATGCCCATCTCTTGCGGAAAGGTCGGATCATACCAATTTCGCCCAAACGGGAGCAATGGCAATTTTTGGGGGGTGGAGAGGAGGCTGGAGACTGGAGAATGGAGGCTGGGGAATGGCGACCGTGGAAATAACGGTTCCCAATCCCAAATTTCCAATCCCCAGCCTCCAGTCCCCAGCCTCCAGTCTCCCCTCACCCGTTCTACGCCCCAATCCCCCGTCGCCGCCCGCAAGCGCAGCGGGTATAATTCTTGCATGAAAACCATTTATCTCGATCACAATGCCACGACGCCGATGCGGCCGGAAGTGGTGGAAGCGATGGCCCGATGCGGGGGCGCCGGCTATGCGAATCCAGCGAGTTTGCATCGGCCCGGCCAATTGGCGCGGCGTGTTTTGGACGACGCGCGGGAGAAAATCGCCGGAACTCTCGGCGCCGATTTGGCCGCGACGCGACGCGATCGGCTCATTTTCACCAGCGGCGGCACCGAGGCCAACAATTTGGCCATTTTGGGCATCGCGCGAGCCGGCGGCAAGCCGCCAGGCCGAATCGTCCTCTCCGCCGGCGAACATCCCAGCGTCCTCGAACCGGTCGAATATCTTTTGGAACACGGCTGGCAAGCCGACACGCTCGGCCTCACGTCCGACGGCGTCGTGCGCGTCGATCAATTGGTCCCGCTGCTCGATCGGAAACAACAATCATGCGATGTCCGCTTGGTCAGTGTGCAGCTTGCCAATCATGAAACCGGCGTGTTGCAGCCGGTTGAAGAATTGGCGAAAATCTGCCGGGTC
Source organism: uncultured Planctomycetaceae bacterium (assembly GCA_964635765.1). Lineage (GTDB taxonomy): Bacteria > Planctomycetota > Planctomycetia > Pirellulales > Thermoguttaceae. The sequence continues at coordinate 2,649 of CAZWNM010000330.1, forward strand.
TCCGGCGTTCCGCTGCATACCGACGCAACCCAAGCGGTTGGCAAGGCCTCGGTGAGTTTTCGGGCGTTGGACGTTGCGGCGATGAGCGTTGCGGCGCACAAGTTTCGCGGCCCGCCGGGCATCGGCGCGCTAGTGCTGCGCGACGGCGTGCCGATCGAGCCGTTGATGTTCGGCGGACATCAGCAGGCCGGATTGCGGCCGGGCACGGAGTCGGTGGCGTTGGCGGTCGGCATGGCCACGGCCTTGGAGCTTTTTGACAAGGAACGCGAGAAAATCTCGCGGCGTTTGACGGCGCTGCGCGATCGATTCGAGCACGGCATTCGCGCCGGGCTGCATATGGCCGTCGTCAACGGCATCGGGGCCGATCGGCTTCCGCAGACGAGCAACGTGACGTTTCCCGGCCTCGACGGCGAGGTGTTGCGCATGGCGTTGGACCTTGCCGGCGTGGCCTGCTCGGTCGGTTCGGCGTGTTCGAGCGGATCGACGGAGCTATCGCCGACGCTTCGCGCGATGGGCCTTTCCGGCGCGTTGGCCGCCGCCTCGTTGCGATTCAGTTTCGGCGCGACGACGACGAAATCTGAAATTGACGAAGCGATTCGCCGCATTCTCCACGTTTGCGGCGAATTGGGCGGATAATCATGGCCACGATTCTTCAAGAAGCGTTTGAGAAAGCGGCCACTTTGCCGAGCGATCAACAAGCGACGATTGCGGCTGTAGTGTTTGAGAAAATGGAGTTGTATCTGAAGGCGAAGCTCGATCGGGCGGAAGCCGCCGTGGCGCGTGGAGAGGTGATTTCACAAGAGGAGGTTGTCGAACGGAGTCGGCAATGGTTCAAGTAGCTTGGGCAGCGCCCGCGATGGACGATTTGCGGGAAATATACGAGTTTATCCAGCGCGATTCGCCGGCAAACGGTAACACTGCCAAATGCCATATTGCTACGGAGTCCTGGCAACCCGGAAGCCTGCGCCGATGCTCCGGCCGACCGGCGAGCGCCCGGCGCGTCCGGCGGAACGGGCGTAGTTCGGCCTGCCGGTCCAGGAACCGCCACGAAGGACACGGCCATTGCCGGAATCTGGGCCAGCGGGGTCGTCTATGGGGGATTTGGCGTAGTATTCCGCGCCGTACCAATCCGCGCACCACTGCCAGGCATTTCCGTGCATGTCGTGGAGCCCAAAGGAATTTGGCTTAAACTTTCCCACGGGAGCGGTGAACACATAGCCGTCGCTGGCTTTGATCGTCCATGTCCAGTCAGGGAACTTCGCCTTGGCCGTGGCGTCGCCCACGTTGCCGACCTTGGCCAGCGTCTCGGGATCGTCGCCGCTGGAATACCGCGTTGTCGTCCCGGCGCGGCAGGCGTATTCCC
>CAZWNM010000331.1:0-4009 GCA_964635765.1 uncultured Planctomycetaceae bacterium
GCGTGGTGATCGACGAGAGCGGCTATTGGCGGATGGACCCGAACGTGCCGCTGGTCATTCCCGAGGTAAATCCGCACGCGATTCGCCGTCACCAGGGCGTTATCGCCAGCCCGAACTGTTCGACCACGCAATTGGTGCAGGCGCTGAAGCCGCTGCACGACGCCAGCCGCGTGAATCGCGTCGTCGTCAGCACGTATCAAGCCGTGAGCGGGGCGGGCTTGGCCGGCACGCGCGATCTGTTGGGCGGCACGAAGGCCGCGCTCGACGGCGCGGCGTACAAATATGAAGCCTTCGCACACCCGATCGCCTTCAATTGCATACCGCAGATCGGCGGCCCGAAATATAAGGGCTACACCTCGGAAGAAATGAAGATGGTGTACGAAACCCGAAAGATGTTGGAAGACGACGACATGTTGATTTGCCCGACCTGCGTTCGCGTTCCGGTGGCTAATTGCCACAGCGAAAGCATTTTGGTCGAGACCGAGCGGAAGATTACGGTCGACGAAGCTCGCAAATTGTTCGATGCGACCCCGGGCTTGGTCGTGATGGACGATCTGGAGAAGAAGATTTATCCGATGCCGAATCTTTGCGCAAACCACGACGAAACATACATCGGCCGGATCCGCGAAGACCTTTCCTGCCCGAACGGCTTGGCGTTTTGGTGCGTGAGCGACAACCTTCGCAAGGGCGCGGCGACCAACGCCGTGCAGATTGCGGAGTTGTTGGTAAGGGGGTAGCAGAGGGATTCCCAACGTTGGAATCCATTGCCGCGTTTCGGCGCCGCCCCGGCAGCAGGTCTGGTGCGGGCGTCCGGTGCTACGGCACTGACGGAGCAAAAACAATGACTCCCGACCCCTTAAAAACACATTATGCTACATAGAGTTATAATCGGAAAGCAGTGATCTTTTATGTAAAATAACCATCAAGGAGAGTATTATGCGATCTATTTTCCCTGGTATTGCATTATTATTAGTACTTCTTGTCTGTTGTTCATTTGCCCTTGCAGATACAAAAGAGGATTTGTGTAGCAAGGGCAAATCACTATGGATTAAAGGCGATTATGATGCTGCCGTGAAAGTGTTCACGGAAGCTATCGAAAAGTATCCAAAAGACGCGGATGGTTATTATGGTCGTGGAAAGGCATACGCCAGCAAAGGTAATTGCACCAATGCAATTGAGGATTTTTCAACTGCGATACAATTAAATCCCCAAAAAAGCAAAGCTTTTCTCAATCGCGGCGACATATATTTTCGAAAGGGCCAAATAGAAAAAGCTATCTCAGATTTTACGGAATCGATTCACCTCGATTCAACAGACGAAACTGCCTATATCGTTAGGAGTGCCGCCTATTCTGAAATAGACAAATATGATCTTGCGCTTATAGATGCGAATGAATCAATTCGTCTCGCGCCGAACGATGCAGTCGGCTATCTCAATCGCAGTGGTGCATACGGCGGAAAAAGTGATTTCATTCGTTCGATTTCTGATGCAACGAAAGCTATCGAACTCGATCCAAAATGCAAAGGCGCATATTTCAATCGCGGCAGGGCTTATTTGGAACTCGGAAAGTATGAAGAATCCAAAAGAGATTATACTCGGACAATTGGATTCGATCCAAAATGCAAAGACGCATATTTCAATCGAGGCATAGCCAATTTGGAACTTGGAAAGTTTGAAGAAGCCGAAAGAGATTATGCTCGGACAATCGAACTCGATCCAAAATGCAAAGACGCATATTTCAATCGTGGCAGGGCTCTGGGAAAGATCGGGAAAATCAACGAAGCCATTCGAGATTATTCTCAGGCCGTTAAACTCGATCCAAGATGTGCGAAGTACTACATTTATCTCGGATGTCTTCATTGCTCCAACGGTGAATGGGCTACGGGCATTCAAAACCTATCCGAAGCAATCCGCCTCGATCCGAAGTCTTCCACAGCGCACTACTGGCGGGGCATTGCCCACTTTACAGAAAGGCAGATGCCACAGTCGCTCTCCGATTTTACCGAGGCGATACGTCTCGATCCCAATAATTCGAACGCGTACTTGTACCGATGCGCCGTGTACCAGGCAATGGAAAACTACAATCTCGCCATAGCGGACGCCAGTGAAGCAATTCGCATCGCGCCGAAGGACGTGTCGGGATATCTTGCCCGATGTGCTGCCCTCGGAGGCAAGAAGGATTATTCAGGGGCAATCGCCGACGCAACGCGAGCCATTGAACTCGATTCAAAATATGTGCCCGCATACATCAATCGTGGCTTGGCCTATTTGGAGCTCGGAAAGTTTGAAGAGGTCAAGAATAATTACATTCGAGCCATCGAACTTGATCCGAAGTGCAAGGAGGCTTACTACAGCCTCGCTTACGTCCATACCACTATAGGCGAATTTGAAAAGGTCGTGGCCGATTGCGACACAGTGCTCCGGCTCGATCCTAAAAACGCCAACGCGTACAGCATGCGTGCCTATTCCCGCCGAATGCAAGGTGCAATTGATCTCGCTATAGCCGATTATACGGAAGGTGTTAAGCTCGATCCAAGCTCCAGTCTTGCGTTTTATAATCGGGGGGAAGCTTACTATGAAAAAGGTGAAATCGACAAGGCAATTGCCGACTACACTGAGGTCATCCGTATCGATCCCAAATTGGCTGCTGCATATCATAATCGAGGGCTAGCCTACGAAAGAAAAGGCGATAGATCCAAAGCCGAGGAAAATCATTTGCAGGCCGAGAAACTTGGATTCAGAGAATTTTAAGAGATTTTTAAAATGAAAAGGGGTCGGGAGTCTTTAATCTTTTGGTGCGTGAGCGACAACCTTCGCAAGGGCGTGGCGACCAACGCGGTGCAGATTGCGGAGTTGTTGGTAAAGGGGTAGGAGCGGGACACCCAATTTTGGAATCCGTTGCCGCGTTTCGGCGCCGCCCCGGCAGCAGGTCCGGTACGGGCGTCCGGTGCTACGGCACTGACGGAGCAAAAACAATGACTCCCGACCCGTCAAAAACGCTCCTTAAAAACACTTAAAAACGCGGACAAGAATGTGACCCCGACCCGGACAGCAGAGTGGATCAGTTTAATAATAACGTAGCACGGCAGATCGGGGCTGGAATGTACGCAACCGACCCGTGCAAGATTCGCAAAGCCGTTGAAGATGCACTCTCGAAGGGCAAGTTTATCACCGATAAGAAGAACGATCCTCGCATCCCACCCCTTCCCGCAAGCTGTAATTGTCCCAAAAAATAGGCGAGAATTGATGGTGGAATAGGTTAATTATGAAACACGTAAAGGTCGCCAGCAACATTGCAATCGTGCTGATCGTCCTAGGCTGCTTGGTGGTGTTGACAATCAGTGTTTACCCCGGAGCACTGGACGACCTCCTCTTTGCAGCGATTCTCTTGTTATTCCTTGCGATGCCGATCGTCGTGATCGCGATGCTGATCGTCGTGATCGTCGCTTTGGTGACACTGATCGTGTTTGCGCGTCGAGGCACCATGAAAGGCGTCACGATCCCGTGGAGACGTGTCGCCATCATCGCAACGGTCTTGTTCGGCACCTATGTCTTGCTCAAGTTTTACGTTCCACGGCGAATCGCGTTTGCAGTTTCTCGCGCGGCATTCCAGCAGCTTGTATTGCAGGCTCCGAAATCGGATCGCCAAAGAACCCCATTGAACAGACGGCTTGGCGTCTACCGCGTGGACGAATACGCGACTGATCCGCGCGGCGGCGTGTACTTTCGTGTCTACAGCGGCGGCGACGGCATTGGTCCCGACCGCATGTCCTACGGTTTCACATACAGACCAAACTCGAAGGGCACACCGTTTGGTGCGGCGCATTATAGGGTATTTGGACTGGGCAACGACTGGTATTGGTTCCGTGCATCGGACGATTGGTACTGAGGCTAGGGAGTTGAGGATATTCTGACGCCGTGCAGATTGCGGAGTTGTTGGTAAAGGGGTAGGAGCGGGATTCCCGATTTTGGAATCCGTTGCCGCGTTTCGACGCCGCCCCGGCAGCAG
>CAZWNM010000332.1:0-4008 GCA_964635765.1 uncultured Planctomycetaceae bacterium
GATGGACTAGGGGGCTAGGGACTAGGTGATGAAAACGCGGGCAAAAGGGTGTTTTCTAGTCCCTAGTCCCTAGCCCCTAGTCCCTTTTCCGATGTACGATTGCAAGATAAGGATAGAGAAACCGAGGAACTCGCTTTATGCGACAGAACCACCGTAGATCGACCGGCGGCGGCCGACAACCTCTTCTCATTGTGATTTGCCTCGGCGTCTGCTTTCTCCACGGAAGCTGTGCGATCGAGTCGGCTTGGGCCACCGAGGTCGTCATGAAAGACGGCCGCGTGCTGCATGGAAAGTTGGGCAAAGTGTCGAATTTGCGGGAATCGCCCGCTGCCCAGAAGTCGGAAACCGCCATTCCGAACATTATTTTGCTCGACGACGATCTGCGGCGAACCTTCGTGCCGGAAAAGCAACTCCGCGAAGTTCGGCAGGAAGAGAATCAGCAGGTCGATGAAAAATTCACCATTCGCCAGCGCGTGCTTCGCACGGGGTCGAGCATCCAGTATGTCGGCCGGCCGTTGGGTATCGAGCCGTTCGACGAGTTCGGCCGCCGCGTGTTCCGAATGCCGACGGTCCGGGGCGATATCGATGTCATCCAGGGCATCACCGAGATAACGCCGCAATGGACGAAAGTCGAAGGCATCTCGCATGTGTGGGACATGCGCATGGCGACGTCCTCCATTCCGCGCGACATCATCCAGAAGATTCTCCTGCGGCAGGTCGACCCGACGGATATCGAGCAACGCAAGAAAATCGCCCGATTTTATTTGCAGTCGGAGCGCTATGAAGATGCCAAACGGGTTTTGAACGAAATGTTGAAGGCGTTTCCCGACCGAGCGGACCTCAAGGAACAATTGACGCCATCGTTGCGGGCGATTGCGCAGCTTTCGGCGCAACAGAAGTTGCACGAGTTGCAATTGCGGCGCGACGCCGGCCAGCATCAACTTGTTCGGATGTTTCTCCAGCAATTTCCGACGGACGACGTCACCGGCGAAATTTTGCAGGGCGTCCGCGAAATGACTCAGGAGTACGATGTCCGCCAGCAACGGCGCCGCGACGTCGGCAAGCAGATTCGCGCGCTCGCCAAGCGAATTCACAATACCATCGCCAAGGAAAACCTCAAGCCGATCATGGACGAGATCGAATCGGAGATCAATCTGAATACGATCGACCGGATGGCGGCCTTTTTGCAGAACGCCGCCGACCCGCAAACGCCCGACGCCGAGAAACTCGCATTGGCCGTAAGCGGCTGGGTGCTCGGCGCCGACGGCGCCACGGAAAAGCTGCCCGACGCGATCAACGCCTATCGGGTGCGTGATTGGGTCCGCGAGTATCTGCGCGGCAAAAACGCCGCGGACCGCGAAAAAGTGTATGAATACGTGCGCCAAGTGGCAGGAAAGGACCTGCGGATGGTGACCAATCTGATCGCACGGATGAAGCCGCCGCTCGATCCGCCGGAGCCGATCGAGGGCAAGCCGGGTTACTATGCCATTGAAGTGCCCACGGTGGCCAAAGAGCCGCCGGCGACTTATTACGTGCAGCTTCCGCCGGAATACGATCCGTATCGCCGCTATCCGACCGTTGTCACTTTGCACGCCTCGAAAGTTTCGGCGGAACAGCAAGTCGATTGGTGGGCTGGCTCTTGGAACAAGAAGGGCGAGCGGGTCGGACAAGCCACACGGCACGGCTATATCGTCATCGCGCCGGACTGGACCACGGAACGTCAAAACCGCTATGGCTACACCGCCCGTGAACATGCCGCCGTGCTGACCTCGCTGCGCGACGCCTGCCGCCGATTTTCGATCGACACGGACCGCGTTTATCTTTCCGGCCACTCGATCGGCGGCGATGCGGCGTGGGACATTGGCCTGGCGCATCCCGATCTTTGGGCCGGCGTCATTCCGATCGTGCCGGTGGCCGACTACTATTGCCAATTTTACTCCGACAACGGACGCTACGTGCCATTTTATTTCGTGACCGGCGAATTGGACGGCGCCAAACGCGACAAAAACGCCACCGTCCTCGATCGTTGGTATCGCTATGGCCAAAACTTCAACGTTACCATGGCGGAATATCGCGGCCGCGGGCATGAAGATTTCTACGAAGATATTTTGCGCATCTTCGATTGGATGGGCCACATGCGCCGCAACTTCTTTCCGCGCGAGTTCAAGTGCAAAACCATGCGGCCGTGGGATAACTTTTTCTGGTGGATCGAAGTGCAAAGCTTGCCGGCTCGCAGCATGGTCGATCCGGCCGACTGGCCGCCGCCGAAGGGCTCGATAGCGGCGTCGGTCGAGGCCACGATGCCGTTGAACACGAAAAACATCATCAGCGTTCGCACCGGCGCGAGCCAAGCGACCGTCTGGATTTCGCCGGAAATGTTCGATTTCACGAAAAAAATCAACGTCATGGTCGACGGCCAGCGATTTACCGGCCGCGATCAGATGGTTCGGCCCGACGTGCATACGCTGTTGGAGGACGTTCGCACGCGCGGCGACCGTCAGCATCCGTTTTGGGCGCGGCTCGACGGCGGCACCGGCCGGGTTCACGGCGATTAGCCGGACCTGCTATTCGATCTGCCTTGCGTGTTCCAACACCGTTGCACGCGGCAGGCCGCGAATCGCCATACACTCGTCCACGGTAAAGCCAGCTGAGAGCAAACGGCGGGTCCAATGGGAGGAAGGCGGTTGCGATGACGAGTCGCTTGACTGGCCAACGTGCGGAGACGCGGCTGTCCGCCGTCCCACGCCACTCGTCACCCGCCCGTCGTCCCCTGATCGGCCGTTTTGCCGCAACTTACACAGCAACGCATTCGAAACTGGCAACTCGGACGATAGCGGCATCTTGCCGCGCATCACCTCGGCGCCCGACTCGGTAAGCTCGATCACCGGCCGAAAACGATCCACGTTGGTTTGCTGCAAATACCGCATCGCCAGCAAGGCGTCGATCAGCAGCAGCACTTCATCCTGTTTGAGATGTTTTAACAGGCCGAAGGTGGTGAGATGATTGAGCCGAAGTTTCGCCACTTTTGCGTTGCCGGAACCGCAGAGCATTTGGGCGATGAGAGTGCGGCCGCACGAAAATCCGCTGCTTTGGACGCGAGCCACGCCGCTGAGAACAATTTGCACGGCCTGCAATACGTCGTCGGCGGCGAGCGGCGGCGTATCTCGTGCGGAGGTTCCCGCTCGACATTGCGTTTTCTGCCCACTCGGCGCTTCATCAACAGGGGGCTCACGCCCTCCGCTCGCCGTCCTGAACCCTGAACCCTCGTCTCTCTTTTTCTGGCGGCAATTGTCGCAATGACCGCAGTCGCCGGCGTTCTTCTCGCCGAAATACTGCACAATTTCGCGTTGCCGGCACGCGCCGCTCATGGCGAAGCGAATCACGCGATCGAGTTTTTCACGTTCCGCCGCGCGGCGGCGATCGAGCGACTCGAAGTCGATGTCCAACTGATCAAACGGCTTTTCGCGCTCGATCATGCGTATCGCACGGCCGCGAAACGGTGGAACATAGGTGAACGATTCCAGCCGATTCAACTCCCGAAGCGCACCTGCGATCGACGTTTGATCCATGTCGTCGTTGGCGGTCAAATCGCGCAGATTGAATTGCACGAGTTCCTGCCTTCGGTCGCCGACGATCCGCTCGATCGACTGAATCACCTTGCGCTGTGCCCGCGCCTGTTTCGGCAGAAGATCGACCAGCGTGGGCAGGTCGCTGTCGATGCGCACAGAGGCCATGTTTTGCGACGCGATCAGCCGCTCGAGCACTCCGGCGCTTTCCAAAATCTTCTCGCAATTTCCAACGCCTTCGCCGCCGATCGAAAGGCCCAGCGACTGCTTGATTTCGTCCTGCGTCAACTCGATCGGATTCGTTTCGATTTCGCACAAATACTCGTAAACCGCTTGGATGTTTTCGCGCGGCGGATAGGCGTTGTCGATGAAATACTCTTGGATGTAGCGGTCCGAGGCGTGGTAGAACATGAGGCAATGCGACGCCGCGCCGTCGCGGCCC
>CAZWNM010000333.1:0-4003 GCA_964635765.1 uncultured Planctomycetaceae bacterium
AGCAAGAACTTCGGCGAAACCAGCCTAGTCGAAATCAAGGAAATGCTCGCTACGAAGGGCCTTCACTTGGGCCAATTCGCCCAAGACCGTCCGCCGATCGAATTGTACGAGCCCGAAACGCTTTCGGCCGATGAGCAAGCGATGCTGGCTCGCCCGATTTCCGAATTGAACCTTTCAGTTCGCGCTCGGAAATGCATGATTCGTTTGGCGATCAACACGTTCGGCGATTTGCTTCGCCGCACGGCCGACGATCTGCTGGAGTGCAAGAACTTCGGCGTGACCAGCCTGAACGAGGTCCGCGAGAAGCTCACCGCGATGAACCTCAAGCTCCGCGGCGAATAGGAAAACGCGACGATTCGATCAAAGGATCGCTGCTTTCCGCGAATGGCGGACTGCGAAGCGGCTTTCGCAAGAATCGCCTGCTATTGGCATGAGACATTCTTTCCGAGCGGAAAGTCGCCGATTCGCTCGTAAACCGGGCCGTCGAACCGGAGCGTGCTGGAAAAAACAGCCACGCGGTTGACGGTCATTCGCCCAGCGACGAAATCGGCTTGACGGCCGAGTTTTTCGCCGAGTTCAACGATTTGCGGACCTTCGCCGCGAACGCGGCCGAGCGTGATGTGCGGCTGAAATCGGCGATGTTCCTCGCGGTAGCCCAATTCGGCCAAGGCGGCCTCGATCTTGTCGTGCAGCGCGACCATCGATTCCTTGCCGACGCCGGCGCCGAGCCAAACGGTGCGCGGCCGAACGGCGGTTGGGAACGCGCCCACGCCGCAAACTTCGAGTTCAAACGGTTGCACGTCGGCGGCGCCGTGCATGACGGCCTGACATACGTCGCCGATTTCCCGCTGGTGAACGTCGCCCAAAAACTTCATCGTCAGGTGCAGATTATGCGGTTCGACCCATTTGACGTCGGCCGAGGTATCGGCCAGCGACGCGATGAGCTCTTCCGCCCGAGCGCGGATCGGATTGGTGAGTTCGACGGCGACGAAGGTGCGAAACGTTTTTTTCATTTCTTCATGCCCGATGGGTCGTGCGACGTTTTTTCCGGATGAAAAAGCCGTTTGAAAAAAAGGATGTCGTTCAAAACCGCGCGAAGGACATGCTATCTGCTTGCTATCCAACTCCAAACGACGGCCAAGCACAGCAGCGCGCCGACGATAATCCACCACGGCTTGCGTTTCGGGCGTGCGTCTTCCTCGGAAATGTAACGCCGGCAATGGGGACACTGCGGCGAGTCGGCAAAAATCTCGCGCCGGCAGTAGGGACAAGGCATTGTCGGCTCGTCGTCGGCTTGCTCATCGTCGTCCTGCCCATTATCGTCCCGCCAATCGTCGTCCCGCCAATCGTCCGACGAGCAACCGTGGTCGTTGTCGTCCCATTCGTTTGCAAGTTGTGACATGTTGATTCGAGCGATGGCGTCTTGAAAGCCGTAGATTACCACGGTGTGTGGCGATCGGCAACCCGTGCCATCACACCAATCCCTTCAGGCCCTTCAAGGCGACCACCTTCACCACCGTCTTGGCGGCCTTGGCTTTGACGAGCATCTCTTCCTTTGTAAAGGGATTGATGCCCTTGCGTTCCGCGACGGCGGGCTTGTGGACGGCCTTGATTTTCAGGAGGGTGGAAATGTTGATGACGCCCGCCCCTTGTTCACCGAGTTCCTTCTCGATCAGCTTGGCCAGCTCATCGAACAAGGTAACAACCTGCTGCTTGGTCAGACCCGTTGACTCGGCCAACGCGACGGTCATTTCCGTTTTGGTCAAGGGCTTTTTGGATGCGGGGGAGTTCATTGGCGTTTCCTTTCGGTTGAAGTGGCGGATAAACCCTTATTTCACCGCCAAGACGGCGTGTTGGCAAGTACCCAACGTGTCCATTTGACAAGTTTACCGTCCTCTTTTTCCCAACAAGGACACTTGACATTTTTTCCCTTCCTTGGAAAATTAGATGGTTACCAAGTCATTCACCAAAGAAGGAGCCAGTCATGGCAAAAGCACAAGGCAAGAATAAGTCCCAGGTGGTTCGAGACTATCACAAGACCCACCCCAAAGCCGCCAATAAGGAGATTTCCGAGGCGTTGGCGAAACAAGGGCTCGTGGTCTCGCCAAGCCACGTTGCCAACATCAAGGCCAAGGCGAAGACGAGGCATAAGGCCGCAAGCGCCGTGGTGTCGAGGCGTGGCCTGGGCATTCCCGAGGTCAAGGCGGCGCTGGCGCTGCTGAAGCTGTGCCACGGTAACATGGCGGGGGCCAATGCGGCTTTGGCGGCCGCACAGGAAATTCGAGCGCTGGTGTAGTCGCCGTTCATCGGTCAAGAATGTTCGATGGCGAGTTTTTGCCTTGCTTTCGCCTCGGCCCTCTTCGGGTTCCGACCGATGGACGGCGACCCGTCGGCAAGCGTTGTTGAAGCTGGCGGAATTGACGCCAACGAAGAGGCGGCAGACGAACATCCCATCGACAGCGAGGCTTGATGATGTCCGACACGAACGAGACGCATTCAGTCCCCATCGGCTATATCCTTTGGATTTTCGGATTCATGGGCGCCCATCGCTTCTACTACGGCAAGCCGATCACGGGCACGATCTGGTTCTTCACGGCCGGCCTGCTGCTGATTGGCTGGATCATCGACCTCTTCTTGATCCCCGGCATGGCGCGTCGGGCTGACCTTCGCTATCAGGCCGGTCCACTCGATTACACCTTGGCCTGGATACTGCTGACATTTTTCGGAGTCTTCGGCATCCATCGTTTTTACATGGGCAAATGGATCACCGGCATCATTTACCTGCTCACCGGCGGCCTGGCGGGTCTCGGGCTGCTCTACGATCTGTGGACGTTGAATGGACAGGTGAGCGAGATGAATCGGCAAGAGTCGTTTATGGAAAGATGACGATCGTGCCTCGAATTAGTGCTGGATTGCTAATGTATAGAATCAAGGACGGAGCCGCTGAATTCTTGTTGGCCCATCCCGGCGGCCCACTGTTTTGCAACAAGGATGACGGAATATGGTCGATTCCCAAAGGCGAGGCGGAACCGGACGAAAGTCTGCCGCTTACGGCCGAGCGGGAGTTCGAGGAAGAGACCGGACTGAAGCCAACCGGCGCGTTTATTCCGTTGAAGCCCATTCAACAGAAGGGCGGCAAGATCGTCCACGCCTGGGCGTTCGAGGGCGACTGCGATCCGACTACTCTCAAGAGCAACACGTTCACGATGGAGTGGCCGCCCCACTCCGGTCGGCAGATGGAGTTCCCCGAGATTGACCGGCTGGAGTTCTTTGACTTCGGCACGGCAACACGAAAGATCAAGGCTGGGCAGGAGGCGTTGATCGAGGAACTGGAAGCGATGCTGCAACGTGGGCTTGGTGAAAGCCCGCCTGTCGGTGTGCGGGCTTCTTGCATTTCTTGCGGTTGAGTCCATCTATCCGTGGCGGGCTTCGTCACGGGAACATGCGTTACCCCGTCAACCATTTGCATCCACATCTTTTTTGCGCGTTGCCGCGACTATTTCTCGCCGTCCGCGATTCGATAGAGGCGATAGCGGCCGACCGTTTCGTAGGGCCGGCCGCCGAGATCGAGATACTCGCCGACTCGTTTGAGTTTTCGCTCGGGAAGCGCGATCACGTCGCCCGAGCGAAGTTTCGGAGGATAATCGGCGGAAAACGTGTCGAGCCGATCTTCCGTCAAGCCGGCGCGAAGACGCGGATCGAGATAAAACACCAGCGACCCGACGCGCTCTTCCGCCACGAGCAATCGCGGCGGGAGTTTTTGTTGCCGGTTGAAATATCGGGCCAAGTCGCGGGCGGTGTAGTTTTCAGCCACCGTTGGCAGCACGAAAATCATCACCACGGTGAATTGCGCGGCCAGCGAAAGCACGGCCGCCGCCAACACGGCCGGCCGCCATCCGGCTCTCCACGGCCAAAGCGGAGCGAGCGAGACGACGGCCACGATGCCGGCGGCCACCCACGTCGGCCATGCGAACCGAACGTCGCACGCCCATTGGATGGCCAA
>CAZWNM010000334.1:0-4002 GCA_964635765.1 uncultured Planctomycetaceae bacterium
TCGGCGCCCCGGTAATCGACCCACCGGGAAACGCCGCCCGAAGCAAATCGATCGGCGAACGATCGTCGCGCAATCGGCCGTGGACCGACGACACCAAATGCAACACATGCTCGTATGCTTCGATGCCGCAAAGCTGGCCGACGTGAACGCTGCGGGCTTCGCACGCGCGGGCAAGATCGTTTCGCATGAGATCGACGATCATCACGTTTTCGGCCCGGTCTTTTTCGCTGGCCAAAAGCTCAATTTCCGCCGCGCGATCGACCGCGGCGTCGCCGGTCCGCGGCCGCGTGCCCTTGATCGGCCGCGTCTCGACTTCGCGGTTGAAAACTCGCAAGAAACGCTCGGGCGACGCGCTGACGACCTGAAAATCGCCCAAATCAAAATAGCCAGCAAACGGAGCCGGATTGCAGCGACGCAATCGGCGGTAAAGCGAAACCACGTCGTCACGCATCGGCGACATGAGCCGCTGCGCCAGATTTACTTGAAAAACATCGCCGGCGTAAATGTAGTCGATCACATGGCGGATCGCTCGAAGATATTCCTCCTTGGAAAAATTGCTGGTGACATTCGGCACTCCGGACACGGGATATTGGGGCGATAGGTTGACGTGTCCCTGCTGTGCGTCCATTTTTGTTATCGGACACGCGATGTCAGCGAGCCAGCCGCGAACTTCCGCGAGCCGTTGTTCGGCGCGATGCCGACGCCGCGACGGCTCGACTTCGGGAAATCCCTGCGAAATGATCCACGCCCGGCCGGCGAGGTGATCGAACGCCACGACGACATCGTAAAATCCGACGGCCAACGCCGGCACGCCGAACTCGTCGATTTTCGGCCGTGGCAATCGTTCCAAACTTCGGCTAAGATCATAGCTGAACAACCCAGCCGCGCCGCCCTGAAACGGCGGCAAGTCGTACACGTTTGGCGAGGAAAATTGTTTGAGTTTTTTTTCCAACTCGCCGAGCGCATCGCCGCCATCGGCCGGAAGTTCGAGAAAATCGAACGGATCGGCGGTCACAAACGAATAGCGGCCGAGCGTCGGATGTTTTAACGCGCTATCGAGAAACAAGCAGTGCAGCCGCTCGGCCATTCGCAAAAAAACATCTTCCGGCTGCAATGTCGGTGCAATTTCTTCGACCAGCGGGAGGGATGGCGAGTCAGATGGCATGGTGAGACGTTATGTATGCAACGCAAGCCCACGGACCATGCGACCCGTGGGCTTGCGCGATGCTTTTGCTCTCAAAACCGCTACGCTTGCGGCTCTTCAGGGGTCGGTTCGAGCTTGAACAGAGGGCCGCTTTCGCCGCCGACGCCGCCCTTCAACTCGGCCGGCTCGCCGGAAGCGGACGGGCCGCCCTCGGCCTGCGCGGCTTGCGCCTCGGCGTCTTCGGCCCACTCGACGCGCTTGCGCGACAGGCCGATTTTGCGCTCCTCGGCATCGACGCGCAACACCTTCACCTCGATAATCTCGCCGACCTTGACCACGTCCTCGGGATTCTCGACCTTGTGGTCGGCCAGTTCGGAAATATGCAACAGACCTTCGAGTCCGTTTTCCAAACCGACGAACACGCCGAAGTTGGTGATTTTGGTGACCGGTCCGCTGACGATCTGGCCCGGCTGATACTTGCCGGGAATGTCGGTCGCCCAAGGATCGTCGGCCATTTGCTTGAGGCCCAACGCGATGCGGCGGCGGTCCTGATCGACCGACAACACGCGGCACTCGAGTACTTGGTTCTTCTCGACCATCTCGTTCGGATGGCTGATTTTGCGAGTCCACGACATGTCGCTGACGTGCAACAGGCCATCGATGCCTTCCTCGATTTCGATGAAGGCGCCGTAGTTGGTCAGGTTGCGGACCGTGCCCTTCACGGTGCTGCCCAACGGGTAGCGGTCGGCCACGCGATCCCAAGGATTCTCCTGGGTTTGCTTCATGCCCAGCGAGATTTCCTGCTTTTCCTTGTTGATGCCCAACACGACCACTTCGATCTCTTGCTCCGGCTGAACCAGTTCGCTCGGGTGGCTGATGCGCCGGGTCCACGACATTTCGCTGATGTGAACCAAGCCCTCGATGCCTTCCTCGAGCTTCACGAACGCGCCGTAGCTCATCACGTTGACGACCGTGCCCTTCACATGGGCGCCGATCGGATACTTCGTCTCGACATTCTCCCACGGGCTGGGCATGCGCTGCTTGAGGCCCAACGCGATCTTCTCCTTCTCGTGATCGATATGCAGAATCTGCACTTCGATCTCCTGGTCGATGGCGACCAATTCGGAAGGATGATTGATCCGGCCCCAGCTCATGTCGGTGATATGCAACAGGCCGTCGATGCCGCCAAGATCGACGAACGCGCCGAACTCGGCGATGTTCTTCACGATGCCCTTGCGGCGTTGACCGACTTCCAACTCGGCGAGCAATTGGGCCTTCTTCTCGGCCCGTTCCGACTCGATGAGCGCGCGGCGGCTGACGACGATGTTGCGCCGGGCTTCGTCGATTTTCAACACGAGGCATTGAATGCTGCGGCCGATGTAATCGCCGATGTCGGCCGGACGACGGACATCGACTTGGCTGGCCGGCAGAAAGACGTTGACGCCGATATCGACCAACAGGCCGCCCTTGATTTTTCGCGTGGCGATGCCGGTGACCACGTCGCCTTCGTGAACGGTTTCCATAACCTTGAGCCAAGCCTCGATCTTCTCGGCCTTGCGTTTGCTCAAGGTAATCATGCCGCGGGAATCATCGACCAGGCCGTGGATGTCTTCCACGTCTTCGATGAGCACTTTGACCATGGTGCCGGGTTCGGGCAATGCCTCGCCTTCTTCCCATTCGTTGCGGAAAATGATGCCTTCGCTTTTATATCCGACATCGACGAGTACGACGTCGCCCTCGACGCGGAGCACGCGGCCGGTGACGATCTTGTTCAACTCCATTTCCTGAGTTGTCCAAGCGATTTCCTCGGCCGGGGCGCCTTCGAGCGAAGCATTCAGCTCGGATTGCCATTCTTCTTCAGTAAGATCGAGTCCTCGAATTAGGTTACGGTTGACCATAAAAAAAACGTACCAAACAGACACAAACCACCGCCCGTTCGTCCGGCTTTTCGACATCGAAAGGCTATAACAGACCATCAGGCAGAATCCCATAGTATATCCATTCCCCCGAGGGCTGGCAATGGCACTGCGGACCGGGGGCGTGGCAAAAAATCCTGGCCGCGGTCATTCCGAGCGTAGCGAAGATTCTCGCTGGAATTACGGGGATTCTTGGCTGCGCTCAGAATGACGAAATTGCCAAGAAAATGCAAGTGTTCATGTTTGTGGCGGGAGGAATCGTGGCTGGGTCACTGGCTTGGATGGGGATGGTCTTCCACTGTTTCATCCGTCGCCGGAACCGACTGCGCGAAGCGTGGAGCGGCGTCGATGTGCAACTCAAACGTCGCCACGACCTGGTGCCGGAGTTGGTGGAGTGCGTCCGGGGTTACCGCGACTATGAACGAAGGGCGATGGAGGAGTTAACCCAAGCCCGCTGCCGGGCCCTCTCGGCCCGGGAGGCAGCCCAAGCCAGCGACGTGGAAGGCGGCCTGGTGAGTCAGCTACGCGCGTTCTTCGCCGTGGCGGAGGGTGGTAGTAAAATATCGCGGTGAGCAGATATTTTCTACTGGCGATTTCGGGATTGCCGAGCCCACGATTTCGCTTATTCCACAGGGGCGACCACCAAGTCTTGTGGAGTTACGCACCGTGAGTTTTCCAGAAACTCCGCCTTACGTGTAAACGCCGGTTGAAAAGTGTGGCGCGGGACGGTTGAAAAACGTGGCGCTCGGGATGAAGGATGACTCTATTGTAACTCCGGGGTTCAAGGAAAGAAAGAAGACTCCCCTGCCCGAGGGCAGGTGGGTTGCAACGATTAGTCTGTTGGATTGGATTCGTCGTTTTCCGGCGGTTTTGTCGCGTTTTCCGAGGTCTTTTTGCCGGTCGAGCGACGCCGCGCATCCTTCAGGCGGAAGCTTTCGCCGG
>CAZWNM010000335.1:0-4002 GCA_964635765.1 uncultured Planctomycetaceae bacterium
TAACAAAAATGATTACGTTTGCGTGGTGGCCGTCAGCGCCAACAGCGCCGGCGCCGCGCCGGCGACGTTGCTGGCCCAGAGCTATAATGCAATTTGCGTCGGCGTTAGCAGCGGCTTGGATAGCACCGGCTCGACGACGATCAACGGGGCGGGCCGCATCAAGCCCGACATCGTCGCGCCGGCCCCAGAGACGAGTTACGCCACGGCCATGGTCAGTTCCGCCTCGGCCTTTCTGTTGAGCGCCGCCGGGAGCATGCCGAGTTCGGCCGACGCCTCGCATTCGCAAACCATCAAGGCGATTCTCATGGCGGGCGCCACGAAAACGACGCTTCCCAGTTGGAGTCACACGCCTTCCAGCCCGCTGGACAGCACCTACGGCGCCGGCGAATTGAACGTCGAGCGAAGCTACGCCATTCTGACCGGCGGCGAACAAAAGGCCGGCGCCACGATCACGAACGCCGGCTGGGATTACAGCAGCATTTCGTCCAGTTCCAAAAAGACATACTATGATTTCACCGTCGCCTCCGGCAATGCGGTCAGCGAGCTTTCCGCGCTGTTGACGTGGAACGCCGTCGTGAGCGGCACTGAAACCGTTGTCCGCACCGGCCGCAGCTCGACCACGAGCTACGCCTACACGACGACGCTGGCCAATCTCGATCTCAATCTGTATAAGATCGGTTCGGACGGGACGTACACGCCCGTCGATTACAGCGACAGCGCGGTCGATAACGTCCAGTTGCTTTACGAAACATATCTGGCTTCGGGCAACTACGCCATCGAGGTTGTTTCTTCCAGCGCCGCCGACACCAACTACTCGCTGGCTTGGTATATGACGACCGAAGCGGTGCCCGAGCCGGGCACGTTGGCGCTCTTGCTGGTCGCCGGTTCCGTCACCGGAGCTTTTTATTGGCGGCGAAAAGACAGGGTGTCAGAATGGAACAAAACTTAACCGCAGCGACGCAAAGAAAATATAATTGTTTTCCTCCGCGTCTCGGCGGTTTACTTTTCGTTTCATTTTCACGCCTGCGTATTTGACGCGTCGAACTTCGGCGTCTTTTCGGCCGCTCGCTGCTGTCGGCGGTCGCCGTACCACTGAATGACGTTGTAGAAGACGGGCGTCAGGAAGATGCCGAACAGCGTGACGCCCAACATGCCGCTGAAGACGGCGATGCCGAGGGTGCGGCGCATTTCCGCGCCGGCGCCGCTGGAAAGCGCCAGCGGCAGCACGCCCAAGATGAAGGCGAACGACGTCATCATAATCGGCCGCAAACGCAAGCGGCACGCCTCCAACACGGCCTCGTGCCGCGTCAAGCCCGACTCGCGCTTCGCCTTGGCGAATTCGACGATGAGAATGGCGTTTTTGCTGGCCAAGCCGACCAGCACGACGAAGCCGATTTGCGTGAAAATGTTGATGTCCATTTTGGCGATGGCCACGCCGATGATGGAGCAGAGGATGCACATCGGCACGACCAGAATCACCGCCAGAGGCAGCCACCAGCTTTCGTATTGGCCGGCGAGGACCAAGAACACCAGCACGACGGCGCCGGCGAAAACGAACAGCGTGGTGTTGCCGGCGATGGTCTGCATGTACATGACTTCCGTCCATTCGTAGCCCATTGAGGCCGGAAGGTTTTCTTGCATGAGTTTCTCGACGGTTGAAAGGACCGTGCCGGTGCTCATGCCGGGCATGGCCATGCCGTTGACGGCGGCGGCGGGAAACATGTTGTACCGATTAATGGTGAACGGGCCGGTGACGCGATCGACCGTGGCGATGGCGGCCAGCGGAACCATTTGGCGCCTCGCGTTGCGAACTTGCAACCGCCGCATGTCTTCCGGCTGCATTCGGAACGGAATGTCGGCCTGGACGTTCACCTGCCAACTGCGGCCGAATTGGTTGAAGTCATTCACGTACAATCCGCCCAGTTCGATTTGCAGCGTATCGAAGACGTCGCTCAAGGTCACGCCCATGGTTTGGCATTTAGTGCGGTCGATATTGACGTACAACTGCGGCGTGTTGGCGCGGAACATGGTCGTGAGGTTGAACAAGCCCGTGCCCGGCCGGCTTCCGGCGGCGATGATGCCGTCGGCTATTTCTTGAAGTTTTTCGACGCCTTCGCCGCCGCGGTCTTCGACGATCGCCTTGAAGCCGCCGCCCGAGCTTAGACCGCGAACTGGCGCCGCGCCGAAAACCATCAAATTGGCGTCGTAAATCTCCGCGTTGAATCGGGCGCGAAGCGTTTGCAAAATGGCGTCGGCGGTCAGCTCCGCTTTTTCACGCTTGTCGAACGGATCGAGCACGATAAACATCGACGCCAAGTGCGAACCGTTCGCGCCCAGAACGAACGACAAGCCGGTCACGCTGATGGCGTGCGCGACGCCCTTGGTGTGCATGGCGATATCGGTCGCTTGCGCGGCGATCTTCTCGGTGCGGTCGAGCGAGGCGGAGTCGGGCAGTTGAATCGCCGCCAGGAGGTAGCCCTGATCTTGGTTCGGAATGAAGCCGACGGGCACTTGCCGGAACCCCCAAACGGTCAGAAACAGCAAGCCGCCGTAAACGAAAAGCACCAGAACGCTGACTCGCAGCAACATGCCGACGGTGCGCGTGTAGCCTTGAATGGAAACGGCGAAGGCTTTGTTGAACAGGGCGAAAAACCAGCCGAGCGTAAGATTGATGAGCCACGAAAGCGGATCGCGGTGGCCGCCGGTTGGTTTCAACAACACGGCGCACAAGGCGGGGCTCAGCGTCAGCGAGTTGATCGTCGAAAGGACGGTCGAAACGGCGATCGTCAGCGCGAATTGCCGGAAAAACAGGCCGGATATGCCCGTGATGAACACGCACGGCAGAAACACGCACGTCAGCACCAAGCCGATGGCCAGCACTGGCGCCGACACTTCTTCCATCGCTTGATGCGCGGCGGCGCGCGGCGCCATCCCTTGCGCAATATGATGTTCCGTGGCCTCGACCACGACGATGGCGTCGTCCACCACGATGCCGATGGCCAGCACCAGTCCGAACAGCGACAGCGTGTTGAGGCTGAAGCTCATCACGGCCATGGCGGCGAACGTGCCGATAATCGCTACGGGCACGGCGACCAACGGAATCAGGGCGGACCGCCAGTTTTGCAAAAACACCAACACCACAATGGCCACCAGAAACACGGCGTCGCCTAGCGTCTTGAACACTTCCATGATCGATTCGCGGATGAACGGCGTCGTGTCGTACGCAATGGCGTATTCGAGACCCTTGGGAAATTGGGCCTTCAGCTCCTTCATTCGCGTCTTGACGCGATCGGCGGTGTCCAATGCGTTCGAGCCGGGCAATTGGAACACGCCCATGCCGACCGCCGGATGATTGTCGATGTAGTTGTTGACGTCTTGGCTTTTCACGCCGAGTTCGACGCGGGCGACGTCGCGCAGCCGCGTAATTTGCCCTTCGGCGCCGTATTTGATGACGATGTCGGCGAATTGTTCCGGCTCGGTCAATCGGCCCAACGTGCTCATGGTGTATTGGAAATCGATGCCCGACGTGGTCGGCTGCTGGCCGATTTGCCCCGCCGCCACTTGCACGTTTTGCTCCCGAAGCGAACGGACCACATCGCCGGCGGTCATGTCGCGCGAAACGAGCTTGTAGGGATCGAGCCACACGCGCATGCTGTAGTCGCGCTGGCCGAAAATCGTCACGTCGCCCACGCCCTCCAGCCGCGCAATCGCGTCTTGGATACGAATCAAGGCGTAATTACTCATGTACAACTGGTCGTAACGCCCGTTGGGCGAATACAAGTTGATAATAAACATCAGATCGGGCGACCGCTTCTTCACCGACACGCCGGTTTGCTTCACCACGTCGGGCAACGTCGGTTGGGCGAGCGCCACGCGGTTCTGCACCAACACCTGGGCCATGTTCAAGTTGGCGCCCACCTTGAACGTCACGTCCAAACTGTAGCTGCCGTCGTTGTTGCATTGCGACGACATGTAGAGCATGTCTTCGACGCCGTTGACCTG
>CAZWNM010000336.1:0-3992 GCA_964635765.1 uncultured Planctomycetaceae bacterium
ATGGGCTTCCGTTGAAATCCCGGACGTCATCTGGTGCAAGCCGTGGCACACTGGAAATTCGCGCCCTTCCTCGCCCGCCCCTCGTCCCCGATCTACGACACGGGGATCCGCGTCACTTCAAGCGACGGCAAATCGACCACAGCCACCGACGGATGACTGGTGCGCGACAATGCCCCAGGATTGAGCGCCACGGTTTGTCCATCGCGCTCGTTGGAAAAAGCATGGCTGTGTCCGTAACATACTAAATCCCAATGGCCTGAACGAATGGCCTGATGTAGTCGCTTGACATCGTGCCCGTGCAGAAAAGCCACGCGGCGGCCGTCAATTTCCAGTTCGCCGAAGTCGTCGTGGACGGTGTGCGTCGGGCAAGTGATCGCGTTGCGCAGGCAATCGGCGTCGTCGGTGTTTCCGCAGACGAAATGGACACGCCGCCCATTAAACAGCGAGGGAATGTCCTGCCCGATGTCGCCGCAATGGATTGTCAAGTCCACGCCCATGCGATCGAAGATGCGCAAGGCGCATTGCGTGGTCTGGACATCGCCGTGCGTGTCGCTAATGACGCCGATCTTCATGGTACGGCCCCAGTGGTATTTCCATGTTATCGACCGGAGCCGACGCCTTTTTGTGCTTCCGAGAAGAAATGCGGGCTGCGAGCTTATTGCCGGAACTGCTGGCACCAGTAGATTACCCCACTAACGGTGCGAAAGGCCGCAACACCGATCCGACCGTGGCCGGCGTTGAGGATATTCGCTCGATGTCCCGACGAGTTCATCCACGCCTGAACCACTTCGCCGCTGCTGGGCTGCCCCATCGCAATGTTTTCCGCCACCGGCTGGCTGGTATGAACCAAGGCTTGATTTTCCGTCATCCAGGCGGCGTGCTCCCGGGCGGTCGCCATCAATTCCTTATCGACTTTCAACGGCGGAAGCCCATACCTCGCCCGCTCTTGGTTGGTATAAGCGACGACGTTGGCTTCAATCTCCGCCAACTTCACGCCATCGACCTTTTTGGCCGGCAAGTCCTTGAGCGTCGGCAATGCCGTCGGAGCCGATTGCGACTTGGCCGGCTTTTCATCGGTTTTCACGTCGTTGGCTTGCGACGGAAAAACCGGCAAGATCGTGATCAGGAATACGGAAACGCAAAATAGAATTTTGAGCATGGGTGGTGGTCCTGTTGGCTTTGTTCAAGGGAGCAGGGCGGCCGTCCGTGGCATCCTACCTGAAAATCTGCAATAGCTGCGTTGACTTTTCCGTAGAAAACGTCCCAAGAACATACCAAAGCCGGCGGCGACTTCAAGTGGCGGCGACCGTAGTTCCAGACAAATATTTTTGATAAATAACATGGTGGAATCTTACCACCCGCTTAATTTCCGCAAAAAGCAAACAGTTAATTCATACACACTTCGTATTTTTCCTATTTAGCCGATGCAACCAAACCCGATGTATCTTGTGTGAATTAGCAACCATGAAGTGCTTGGAAGGAGCCGACGATGCTAGTTTTGTCTCGTACACGCGATGAAAGCATCGTGATTGGCGACAATATTGTGATAACGATCGTGGATATTCGTGGGGACAAGGTTCGCTTGGGGATCGAGGCGCCGGGCGAGGTGCCGGTCCATCGCCAGGAGGTTTATGAGGCGATTCAGCGGGAACGGAATTCCGGCCAATTGCAGACAAGCGGCTCAGCGGCTAAAATTGCGGAACAGCAACAATGATGCCAGTCGCTAGGATTTTGTAATGCCCCCATCCACCTCCGCCGGCCAGGCCATGCAACGCATCCGCGTCGGCCATAGCCCCGATCCCGACGATGCTTTCATGTTTCACGCCCTGGCCAAGGGCAAGATCGACACGGGCCGGTACCGGTTCGTGCATGAGATGGTCGATATCGAGACGCTTAACCACCGCGCCCTACAGGGCGAACTCGAATTGACCGCCGTCAGCCTTCACGCCTATGCCTATTTGAGCGACCGCTACGTGCTTTGTTCGTGCGGGGCGAGCATGGGCGACCGCTATGGCCCAATGGTCGTCGCCCGGCGTAAAATGACGCTCGACCAGTTGGCCGGCGCCACGATTGCCATTCCGGGCACGCGCACCACCGCCTATTTAGCCTTGCGGCTCTGCTTGGGCGTCAATTTCGATTACGTCATCGTGCCGTTCGACCAGATTCTCGACGTTGTTGCTGCCGGTGAGTACGACGAACGGCCGGTCGATGCTGGGCTAATCATCCACGAAGGCCAATTGACCTACGCCGATCAAAACCTGCAATTGGTCGTCGATACCGGCCAGTGGTGGTTCGAGCAAACCGGCCTGCCGTTGCCGCTTGGGGCGAACGCCATTCGCCGCGATTTAGGCGAACCGGCCATCCACGACGTTCATGCCTTGCTGCTAAAAAGCATTCAGTACGGCCTGGAACATCGCGACGAGGCCCTCAGCTACGCCTTGAGTTTCGGCCGCGGCTTGAATCGCGCGAAGGCCGATCAATTCGTCGAGATGTACGTCAATCAATGGACGTTGGATTTCGGTCCGATCGGCCGGGAAGCCGTCGCCCGTCTTTTGGCCGAAGGTTTCAAGGCTGGCGTGATTCCGAAACTGGTTGTGCCGGAGTTTGTGGAATAATGGCGATCGAGCCTGGCAGTCAGCATCGGCCGAAGTAGTCCGGCTCGTTGCCCGGCTTCCACTTGATGTTGCAACCCAAGCTCGGCTTTTGGATTTCCGAAACCGGCGCGCCGGCTAAGACGGCATCGAGCGCCTTGCGTAAATCTTCGCCTGTCACGGGCGTTTCACTGCCGGGCCGGCTCGAATCCATTTGGCCGCGATAAACGAGCTTCCGCTGTCGGTCGAATACGAAGAAATCGGGCGTGCAGGCCGCTCGATACGCTTTGGCCACGGCTTGGGTGGCATCGTAAAGATAGGGGAACGTGTATCCGCGGCTTTTCGCTTCTTCGAGCATTTGGCTCGGGGAATCATCCGAATACGCATCGGAATCGTTCGCATTGATTCCCACCACGGCCACGCCGCGCTGCTGATACTCCTTTGCCAACTTCGTCAGGCCGGCGGCCACATGCTTCACATAGGGACAATGATTGCACATGAAAACAACCACGAGCGCCGGCGCGGCGGCAAAATCGGCAAGCGAAACTTGTCGGCCGTGAACGTCCGGCAGCGAAAAATCGGGCACCGGAGTGCCTAATGGCAGCATGGTGCTTGCGGTTTTGGACATCGCTGAACTCCTTTTTGAAAAACCCTCTTGTGAACTCGACGAATTATACCATCTGCGTCAAGCGGGGCCATGAGGGTCACGGAAACAACGGTTCCGTGCAGAGGTTTTGCAATGGGATGATACGCCGTCTGGCAATCAAAAACAGCCGCCGGGCGTTCGACTATCGGAAAGGCAGATGGCCGACCGTGCTTAGCCATTCATTTGGTTCAGACCCATTGGCGATGAGTTCAATATCTCGGACGTACTGTCCAATCGTGCCGTGCAACTGGTGGCCGAATACCAAGCCGGCGAACGGTCGGCCTTGACGTTGCCAATTTTCGGCCAATGCCTTGAACCGAATATCTTGGGTGAAAACAACGCGAGCGAGTTCGCTTGCCCGTTGCAGAAGTTCGCTATCCGCCAACTCCTCGGCATGGTCTTCAAGGGCCGTCAAAACATCGACGCCGCGCAAGCGAAGTTGGTCGGTAATTTGCCGTGGAACATGCACGTCCATGTACCACCGGACAGCCATTACGGCAATCCCTTGCTTTTCATGCGGATTACAAACGGCACGGCGTCGGCGCGAGCAAGCGACTCGCCGGCCTCTTGAAATTCGCTTTCGATCTCTCGGTCGATTTCTTCTCGATGGTCGAAGTAGTAGGCCATCGCCGCATGGGCTTCGGCGGGGGATAAATTGGGATGCTGACGGCACATCTCGTCAACCGACCAGCCGTGGGCCAAATAGTCCATGACCACTTGCGCCACGCGCACTCTCGGCAATTGGCGGAGCCGGG
>CAZWNM010000337.1:0-3992 GCA_964635765.1 uncultured Planctomycetaceae bacterium
ATCAAACGGCCGTGGCCGCGTTGGTCGTGGCCGCGCTTCTGGCGACCGGCTGGTGGTGGTTTTCCAACGGCGGCCGTCGGCTCATCGAAGTCGATCGGGCGGCTTCGCTCACAGCTCGCTTCGAGGTCGATATCAACGCGGCCGATTGGCCGGAATTGATGCAATTGCCCAACATCGGCGAAAAACTGGCGCATCGGATCGTCGATACGCGAAAGACGTCCGGCCCGTTCATCAATGCGGACGATTTGCGTCGCGTGCGCGGGATCGGCCCGAAAACGCTGGAGCAGCTTCGCCCCTATTTGCGGCCCATGCCCGGCCGGAACGTGGCGGGAAAGTAATTCTGGTCATTCTGAGCGCGGCGAAGAAGCTCTACAGATTGCGCACACGAATAGTCACGGCACCGCCGATCCGCTTTGCAACCAAAACAAAGGGCGGACGCAATTCCGGATTGATTTCGAACAACGAATGCAATGTCTGAATAGTGAAACGAGGGTCAATATGGCCCGGCCGTAAGAATACAATTCCCACGAGCCGTTCGGATCGGGCGATGGCCAACGCGCCGAAGTCCTTGTCGTGCGTAATGACGACGCGATTGTCGGCGAGTGCAAGCCGCAACAAATCCACGTCCCCCGAACCACGCAGACCGCTTTCTCGCACGTCCAAAACGTCGCTGCCCGCTGCCCGTAATTCGGCCACGACGGCCGTGTGAATATTCTCGTCGGCAAGAAACGAAAATTCTCGCAATCTCAAGAAGTCACCTCGGCAGAAACCAAGACCTCGTTTTCCAAGAAATGGATGGCGTATCGCAACGCCTCTTCGACGTCCTCAGCCGCAAGATGGGGATATGCAGCGAGAATGTCGTCCCGGCTGGCGCCGGACGCCACAAGTTCCAGAATGAACTCAACACTGATTCGCGTCCCCTTAATGCAAGGTTTCCCGCCAAGAACATCCGGATTGCAAACGATGTGTGTAAACATGGAAGCACCTCCTACTCCACCAATTATACCACACCGCGAATCGCACGCCACTGGACCAGCGGTGTCGACAAGCTGTTGCTACGTTATGGCATCACGCTTGCTCTGGAGTATTTCGATATTTTTTGGATCCAGTAGCACAGCGGGGGATTGACGGCCATCCTGCTACGATATATACATTACTGTCAATTCGTTCATGCCGAAGCAGAAACGACTTGAGGAGGGCCTGATGCCAACCAAAGCCACCCCAAACGATACACAAAAGGCCAGAGCCGATTTTAGGAAAGCCGGTCTGACGTTTCCGAGGATTCCCGACGGCTTTGCGGACAAATTGAAGGAACAGGACGACTGGGTCTTTTCCACGCGGAAAACCTGTCCATCGCCATATTCTCTGGACTACTATGTCAACGAGTTTGACGAGGGGTCCGTCGAAGATTACGTGGCTCTGGCACATTCGGGACACGGCGTGAACTCTTACGCATTACAGTACTATCTGGTGCGCGGCGACTTGGGGATGTTCCTGCATCTGGGCTGGGGCGGCGTCTATTCGGACCCAAAGGAGGACGCAGCTAATATACGAGATTGCTTTTCACTGGCAGATGAGATCGTAATGGCGGCTGAGGCCATGCAGCGGCTTGGCATGGTTGGCAACCTGAAAATCGTTGCTTGTGATTTTTATGGGAGTTATTGGGCCTCTCCCGAGAAAAATATGCCAAAGGCAGACGAACGATCCAAACGCCCAGCGGAAGTTCTCACTGAAGTTCTCGATTGGCTGAGGAATAAAATGAAATCGGCAATTGAACAAATCGGGCGTGAAATGGTGAAGTGCTCTCAAAATTGTTTCGGCATCGAATGCGATCAGGCTGATGGCATATTGCCACGTTGTCTGATTTGGGAAGAACCCGAAAAGAACAAGACAGGAATAGGTTGTGCAGTAATCGGAATCAATCCAGGCCGTGCTAAGTCTAAGGAAATGCAATTTTACAAAAAGAAAACGTATGACGAGTTTTTGAAATACTGGGAGGAAGAAATCAAAAAAGAGCATCCGTACTATTGCAGGCCCAGAGAAATGCTAAGGGGATTTGAACTCAACGGGCCAATTCTCTGGACCGATCTTGTAAAATGTCAGAATGATAAGAAAGGCGCAAAGGGACTTCTGCCCCTGGAGACATTGCGCACATGCATGTCCCGTTATCTCAGCAAGGAACTCGAATTGATTCCGTCAGATTGGCCTCTCATCGCTCTTGGCGGAGAGGTTTATAGGGCGCTGGCCTACATGTATCCCGAACGAACCGTGATTGGCGTGCCGCATCCTACCGGCTCTTATGGCTTGTTTCCGCCGCTTCTTCCTGGCGGAAAATTGTACCGGGCCAGCAAATCCAAGTTTAAGAAGGCTCTCGAAGCTCCCCCGGGGCAACTTCTAAGGTTGGGTAATGGTAGCAAAAAAGTCAACTAGCCTGTGGCCAGGGAAATAACGGGGACAAGAAATGTTTTTTCAGCGGCAACTCTCAACCGCCAGCCATTGCCAGCGCCCATTGGGCCGGCCGGCAAGTCGTCTATCTTTCAAACAACGATCGCGGCAATTCTGATTGGCGAATGATCGAACGAAGCGTTCCAATGCGCAATTCGGAATGGTTGGGCACGGGCACGGTTGTCGTCGTGTCTGACAAACGTTTTTGCATGACAATGTGACTGCCGTGACGGCGGACTTCCATAAAACCGTGCTGCTGCAATATCCGGCAAACCTCTTGCCCGGACCATGTGCCAAGTTTAGCCAATGGATACCTCCAGCCGACTAATAAACACCTCCGAGTGTTGGCGCCGCTGGATTTCCGACGGGTCGGCTGTCTCCAAAAACAATTGAACGGCTTCTGCCAGATTGCTTTTTGCTTCTTCCACCGTGCCGCCTTGGCTGGCCACGTCCAACTCGGGACAAAGCGCCGTATAACCATCGCCTTCGCGTTCAACCAAGGCGGTAAATTCAAGTTGGTGCTTCACGGATTCGTCTCCCCCCACGTGGAATGAAATAAGCGGCCCATTGGCAAATTGCCTTATTTCAGTATGACGGGAACGAATGCCGACGTCAATCAGCCGAGGAGGTCGCCCTCGTTGGCCGCGATTACATCGACGTCGCGTCCGATTCCACCGGCTGGGGCGAGAGCTGCTCGATGATCCAACGATTCAGATCGGCGAGCATCTGCGGCATCAATTCGTGGCCGCAGGGATATTGCCGCAACGTGGTGGAAATGCCGGCCGAATGCAGCAGCCGCAAATCTTCGCAAACCTGTTCGGCCGGATACGCGAGACTGCCGCGGCCGGACGCCAGAAGCACCCAAAGACGCCGGGCGGCCACGAGATGCCCCAACGGCGTGCGGCCAGTCGGCAACGCGCCGCAAAACGACGCCGCGCCGGCAAAACGTTCGGGCCGGTCCAACGCGATCCGCATCGCCATCGTGCCGCCGGCATCGAATCCGGCCAAGAAAATCCGCTGCGGGGCGATGTTGAATTTTCGAGCCGCCAGGTCGATGCCGTCGAACACGCGCTGCTGGGCCTGCTGAATGTGTTCGTCGGTTTGCAGCCAGCCGTATTGCTCGCGCTGCTGGCTGCCGGCCGTGGCGATTCCGCGCGGCGCGATCGCTACATAGTTTCTCATGCTCACCAGCGGCATCACGCGCTGCAACTGCCGTTGGTCGCCGCCCGCGCCGTGCAGCCACACGATCAACGGATACGGATACCCAGACTCGTAGTGCATCGGCGCGAACAGAGCGTGGGCGAAATCAGACGTGTCGCTTGAACAGGAAGCCAAATCGACTTGAAACGCACTCTCAAGCGTCGGCGGTATGGTGAAACTAGGTTCGGCGGAACGTCGCGTCCGTGGCATATCGGTTTAGCCTTCGCAGTAACGAAAAGATCGGAATCGCCATGTCCTCCGGCAATCGCCGGATATCGGCAACTCTAACGCATTCGGCTTGTCGCTGTCAATTGCATGTTGAAGTTTTCAGTGGTCAGTCCTCAACT
>CAZWNM010000338.1:0-3990 GCA_964635765.1 uncultured Planctomycetaceae bacterium
ACAGGGAAATCTAAAACCATGTCAGTCAATCGATTTGCTCGGCAACAGTGGCAAAAATCAGCCTCTCCATCGGTGGCCGTTGCGGTACCCGAGGGTTTTGTGGTTTGCCCGAGCTGCATGGTTTCCGGGGTTGCCGCCCCGGCTTGGGCGTGGCATCAGGAGATATTTCGCATTGCCTACGAGTTTGCGCGCGCGAGTCGTGCGGCGGCCGAGTTTGCGAGTCGTGCGACGACGCCGGACTATCAACAGCGTCTCTTCTCGAATTGGAACTAACCATGCCAAGCACAGCAGAATTGGAAATGCCGGCCATGCCCGCACGCCGCGATGCGTCTTCCTTGGATCAGGAGGCGTTCGAGGCGATACGCCAAGCGCTGCGAGGGCTGCGTTACGGCCAGATTGTCGTCATCGTGCAAGACGGCGTGGTGGTCCAAGTGGACCGAACCGAACGACGGCGGCTCCGCTTGAACGGGCGAGCGTGACCCGGCGAGCGGCACTGGGCCATTGGAGTGTCAATCCAGCTACGGCCTGCCGGCATGGTCCGCGTCTCGGACATCGCGGACCACGCCGTCGGCGACCTCAATGTCGACCTAAATTTTGCTGTCGCCGTTCGATGCGGCCAGCACCGGCTCGGTCCCGAGTCCCTGGAACAACGGAGTGGAGAGATAGCGTTCGCCGAAGCTGGCGGCGACGGTGACGATCACCTTGCCGCGATTTTCGGGCTTGGCGGCCAATCGGGCGGCGGCGGCAAGGTTCGCGCCGGTGCTGATGCCGGCTAAAATGCCCTCTTCACTCGCCAATCGACGCGCCCAGGCGAAGGCGTCGTCGTTGGTGACCGTTTCGACGTCGGTCAATAGCGCGGTGTCGAGATTTTTCGGAATGAAGCCCGCGCCGATGCCTTGGATTTTGTGCGGGCCGGGCTTGCCGCCGGAAATGACCGGCGAATCGGCCGGCTCGACGGCGTAGGCTCGAAACGCCGGATTCTTCGCGCGGATGTATCGCGTGATGCCGGTGATCGTGCCGCCGGTGCCGACGCCGGCGACGATCGCATCGACTCGGCCGGCAGTATCCTCCCATATCTCCTTGCCGGTGGTGCGTTCGTGGACCGCCGGATTGGCGGGGTTATCGAACTGCTGCGGAATCCAACTGTTGGGCGTCGCAGTCGCCAACTCTTGGGCCTTGGCGATGGCCCCTTTCATGCCGTCCTTGGCCGGCGTGAGAACCAGTTTGGCCCCCAACGCCCGCAACAACGCCCGGCGCTCGAGGCTCATCGACTCCGGCATGGTCAGCGTCAGCTTATAATGCTTGGCGGCGGCGACGAAGGCCAATGCGATGCCCGTGTTGCCGCTGGTCGGCTCGATGATTTCGGTTTCTTGCGAGATCAGGCCGGCTTTTTCGGCGGCCTCGATCATCGCCCGGCCGATGCGGTCCTTGACGCTGGAAAATGGGTTGAAGAACTCCAACTTCAGCAACACGGTGGCATGTTCCGGCGGAATCAACCGGCCGAGCTTGACCAGCGGC
Source organism: uncultured Planctomycetaceae bacterium (assembly GCA_964635765.1). GTDB lineage: Bacteria > Planctomycetota > Planctomycetia > Pirellulales > Thermoguttaceae. The sequence continues at coordinate 1,519 of CAZWNM010000338.1, forward strand.
GTGTCAAAGGTGGTTTGGACGATATCGGAATAAGTTTGTCGTCGTGACATGATTTCCCTTTCTAGTTTTGTGACGTGCTTGTTTCTTGCGGGACGGAGATATTGTGTTGTAGTAGCAACTCACGTGCCAAGGCTGTTTCGGGAATGCAAACATTCATTCGATGCCTGTTTGGAGGCAAAATGTTTGAAAATTGCACGCTTGGCTAGCAACAGTCATGGAGTCGCCTTGGGATTTGCTGGCCGTCTGTCACGTGTCACAGAAAAACATTACAAGGCGAACCGTGAATATCTGAGAAAATCGGACAAGCTCAAATGGCACACGCAAAAACAGTCCGACTTGTGTCGAAACGTTAAACGAGGCGAACTTTGCGGATAAAATGAACACTATCGTTTTGCTGATGTTTCGATTTGGCCATTCCGATCAAGATGTGATGGTTGCATTCCGATGATGCCAAGTAGACGCAATTTGACGATTGCGACAACGAACATGACGCAAGTTTCGCAGAAATGCCAGTACACGCTTCGCGCGTTGTTTGAATTGGCCAAGCGACAGGGCAACGAGCCTGTCACGGTGGCCGAAATCGCCGAAGCCCAGGCCATTCCGCGACGCTTCCTGGAATTGATTTTCCTGGATTTAAGGGAGCGCGGAGTGGTCGAATCGCGGCGAGGAAGCCGCGGCGGCTACGCGCTGATGACATCTCCCGAAACGATCAGCGTGGGCGACATCATTCGTGCCGTCGATGGTTCGTTGGCGCCCGTCAAGTGCGTGGCGGGCAGGAGTGACGAGCAGTGCCGGTTGAGGAATCGTTGTGTTTTCGTGACCGTCTGGCAAAAAGCCCAGCGGGCCATGGAAGAAGTCTACGACCAAACTACCCTGCAGAACCTAATCGACGACGAGCGGACTGCAGCCCGGCCCAACGGCGTGCTGGTGCATGCCGTTTGATTGGCGTTCTGTTGTTGTTTTGTATCTCACTATTTTTTAGGGGGACCCAGACGTGAAAACGTTCAGTGTATCGATGCTGCGCGCCGCGGTTGCCGTTGCGGCGATTTCTTTCAGTTCCATGGCCCTTGCCCAAGAGGCGCAAGAAGAGGAAAAGGGGCCGCCGTTGCCGTTCATCACGATCGAAGGCGTCGGCGGTGGCGCCATTACGCCGATGGCTTACCTTGTTAACCCGGCGAAGGATTGCGAACTTTTCGGAAAACCCTCCGTGGCGGCCGACGTGATCGGCTTGAACGGCAAAAACCTTGATACCGTCATGTTGACGGAAAACCTCGGCGGCCGAATCGAATTCGGCTTTGCCGCCGAAGACCTCGGCCTCGGCACCTTGCCGGGCGCCATCGAGCGAAATACCGGCGTGGACATCGGCCGTAGCGATGTTTGGTTGTACAATTTCAACCTGCGCGGCCTGTTGGTGAAGGAAAACGCCAACGACACCGATTGGATTCCGGCAATCACGCTTGGCGCCGACGTCAAATCGAACGACGGCATCAGCAACATCAACCAGCGATTGGGCGGCGCGCTCAGCTCGATCGGCTACGACAAGAGCAGCGGCGTCGATTTCACGTTGACCGCCACGAAGACGTTGCCGACGGCCTTCTTCGGAAAGCCGTTGATCCTCACCGCCGGCTTGCGTGAAAGCGAAGCCGCCGACCTTGGCTTCCTCGGTTTTTCCAACACGTACCACGCCAGCTTTGAAGGTAGCGTCGCGGTGCTTCCGTTTGATAAGTGGCTGTTCGCTTACGAGTTCCGTCAGCACAGCAGCCCCTACGATAACCTCGCGCTGCAGGGCGAGTCGATCATCGGCGACGAGGACAATTGGAACGCCTTCGACGTGGGCTACATTATCAACAAGCACGCCACGTTGGTGGCCGGCGTGGGCATTTTCGGCAACTTGGCCAATGCCGACGCGAACAGCGCCTGGTGGTTGCAGTTGAAATACGAGTTCTGATCTTCGGTTTGACGATTGCACCCTTGACCCACGGCAACGAAGGAGGGACTCTATTGACCTAACCTCGAAGGAAATAGCCCCAAAACACACACGATGCCGCCCACGAGCCGAGCTGTGGGTGGCATCGTCGTTTCTTGACCGGCGCATATTTCCGACATTGCATAGAACAGCCGAAACATCACTGCGGTAGTGATACTATTCCGTCATATTTACAGCCGTGCCATGAAATATGCAGGACGACTGTCGTGTGATGCTGGAATAGCTCGTTGACATGCAATGTTTCACGTTGGCACGCAAGTTGCTAGGACAGTAGCGGCATTGTTTGGACAAACAAAAACCGCGTCGTCCCCCATCGCCGCCATTACGACAAAGGCGGTTGTGACAGACGCCAAGCACATCCTTGGAGTATTTGAAAATCATGAGTCAAGAACAAAACATTCCGCAAGGCGTCGGCACCCTAGCATTGCACGCGGGCCAAACGCCTGACCCCACGACGACCGCGCGCGCCGTGCCGATCTACGCCA
>CAZWNM010000339.1:0-3981 GCA_964635765.1 uncultured Planctomycetaceae bacterium
GCGAATTCGGATGTACGATCCGCGCGGCCCGCTGGCCGACGACAGCCTCATGGCCCTGGGCGACGCCTATTTCCGCCGCGGTCACTGGGAAAGCGCCTCGTACAACTACAATCTGCTCTGCAAGGAGTATCCGAACAGCAAGTATCAGAAGAAGGCCCACCTGCTGGGACTCCAGGCGACCATGTACAAGTATCAAGGCTCAGCATACGACGGAGGGCCGCTGAAAGACGCCGACAACCTCGCTCAAGAAACGCTGAAACAGTTCGGCAAGGATTTGGGCGACGAGCAGGCGAGGGTCGAGCGGGCGCACGCCATGATCGTCGAGGAGCAAGCCAATCGCGAGTTCATTCGGGCGGAATATTACGAAAGCCGCAAAGACTATGGCGCCGCTCGTTTGTATTATTACACGGTCATCAAGGGCTATCCGACGACGCAACGGGCGAGCGAGGCGCGAGAGCGGTTCGAGAAGATTCGCGGCCTGCCCGACGAGCCGCCCAAGCGTTTCAAGTGGCTCTTGGATTTGTTCGGAACGAGCAAGTGAAGATGAGGGGCTAGAGACTAGGGGCTAGGGATTAGACCAGTAGGTTATGCTTTAGCATAACATGATAGCAGACCGTTTTTTCGTTATGCTAAAGCATAACCTACGGCTTGCCCCACGCGTATGTCAGTGAAAATGCAACCAATTCGCACAACTCGCCGCTCAACTTTCTTCGCCGTCGCATTGCTTTCGGCCATGGCGATCTGCGGCGGTTGCGCCGGTTACAATGTCGGAAACGCCCAGCTTTATCCGCCGGAAATCCAAACGGTCTACGTGCCGATGTTTCAATCGAACAGTTTCCGCCGCAATTTGGGCGAACGGCTGACGGAGGCCGTGGTCAAGGAAATCACGGAAAAAACGCCGTATAAAGTCGTCACCGATCCGAATGCCGACAGCGTGCTTTCCGGCAAAATCGTTCAGGAGGGAAAGAGCGTTTTGGTGGAGGCCCTGAGCGGCGACGCACGCGATATCCAAGTCGCCATGTCGGTGAAGGTCAGTTGGGTCGACCGTCAAGGCTGCAAGTTGCGAACCGACAAAGACGTTCCCTTGCCGTCGGAGCTGGTCGATGTCACCGGCACCAGTGACATCGTGCCCGAGGTTGGCCAATCGCTCGCCACTGCCCAGCAAGAAGCCATTTGCAAACTCGCCCGGCAGATCGTTGGCTTGATGGAAGTCGAGTGGGGCACGAAGTAGTGAGTAGTGGATAGTGGAAAGTGGATAGTGCGAAGCCACAAGCAGCTGTTTTCTAGTCCCCAGCCTCCATGCCTCCCGCCGCCCAACCCGCCGAATGCTGGAAACTTCGCACGCGCACCCTCGCGTTCGGCCGGCTTCCGTTGCTGATGGGCATCGTCAACGTCACGCCCGATAGTTTTTCCGACGGCGGGCGATATTTCGACCGCCGCGCGGCCGTCGAACACGGCTTGCAATTGGTTGCCGACGGGGCTGACATTCTCGACATCGGCGGCGAAAGCACGCGGCCCGGCTCGCTGCCGGTTGACCAACGGGAAGAAATGCGCCGTGTTCTGCCGGTCATCGAATCGCTTCGCCGACAGACCGACGTGCCGCTTTCGATCGACACGTCGAAGGCTGCCATCGCTCGAGCGGCCATCGACGCCGGCGCCGAGATCCTCAACGACATCACGGCGCTCTCCGGCGATGCGGCCATGTTGCCGACGGCCGTCGAAACGGGCGTCGGCGTGTGCATCATGCACATGCGCGGCGAGCCGCGCACCATGCAAGACGAGCCGCATTACGCCGACGTGGTCGCTGAGGTGTTGGAATATCTTCGCCATCGCCGCGACGTTTTGGTTGCCGCCGGCGTCGAACCATCGCACATTGCGGTCGATCCCGGCATTGGGTTCGGCAAAACCACGGCGCACAACCTGCAATTGTTGGCTGCCGCCGAGCAGTTTCATGCGCTCGGCTGTCCGGTGCTGATCGGCCACTCTCGGAAGCGTTTTTTTGTTGAGGTCATCGGCGACAGTAAGTGCGACCGCACGGCCGGGGTCATCGGCGTGGCGTTGGCGCTCGCTCGGCGTCGAGTACAAATTATTCGCATTCACGACGTAGCCGCCGTGCGTCAGGCCCAGCAGCTTTTTCAAGCCGCCGGCGGCCTCGATGCTTGAATCGGCGTTGACTTCCCGCCCGATGTCGGGGATACTACAGGGGTTATGAGCAATATTCAAGAATACTGCCTGGATTTGGCCCAGCGGGCGAAGCAAGCCGCCGCCGATCTGGCCACCGTCACTGGAAATCAGAAACGCCAGTGGCTTGCCGATTGCGCGCGGCTGCTTACGGAACGCTCGGCCGCGCTGCTGGAGGCGAACGAACTCGACATTGCCGCCGCACCGGGCTACGGACTTTCGGAGGCCGCCGTCGATCGGCTTCGGCTCACGCCGGCTCGCATCGCCGACCTGGCCAAGGCGCTCGAAAACGTGGCGGCGTTGCCGGAACCGATCGGGCAGATCATTTCGAGCAACATTCGACCCAATGGGCTGGAGGTCCAAAAAGTCCGCGTGCCCTTGGGCGTCATCTTCTTCATTTACGAGTCGCGGCCGAACGTGACCGCCGATGCCGCCGCGCTGTGCGTCAAGGCCGGGAACGCCGTTATCCTGCGCGGCGGGAAAGAAGCCATTCATTCCAACGCCGCGATTGCGAAAATCTTAGCCGAAGCCGCCGCCGGCGCCGGCCTGCCCTTCGATGCCGTGCAGTTGGTCGGCACGATCGACCGTGACGCCGTCGGCTGCCTGCTGCACATGTCGGAGTACATCAACCTGTGCATTCCTCGCGGCGGCGAGGGTCTCATTCGCCGCGTGGCGGAAGAAGCTCGGATGCCGGTCATCAAACATTACGCCGGCAACTGCCACGTGTATCTCGATCGTTCGGCCGATCCGGCGATGGCCGAAAAAATCGTGGTGAACGCCAAGTGTCAGCGGATGGGCGTATGCAATGCCGCCGAATCGTTGGTGGTTCACGCCGACGCCGCCGAGGCGATTTTGCCGCGCGTGGCGCAGGCGTTGATTTCACGCGGCGTCGAAATTCGCGGCGACCGCCGCACGCTGGCGTTGGTGCCGCAGGCGAAGCCGGCCACGGAAGAAGATTTTTCGACGGAATATCTCGGCCCGATTATCTCGTGCAAGGTGGTCGATTCGTTGGACGAAGCGATTCGGCACATCAACCGTTGCAGTTCGCGGCACACCGAGGCGATTGTAACGGCCGACCTTGCCGCCGCCCGGCGTTTTGCCGCGTGCATCGACAGTTCGGCCGTGATGATCAACGCCAGCACGCGATTCAACGACGGCGGCGAATTCGGCCTGGGCGCGGAGATCGGCATCAGCACCGACAAGTACCATGCCCGCGGCCCGTGCGGCGTGCAGGAGTTGACGAGCTACAAATACATCGTTTATGGCGACGGACAGATTCGCCAATGACGGCGGATTAAAAAGATCAAAAGGATTGATCGATGGGCGGAGACGTACTCAGCCAGGCGGAAGTGGAAAGCCTGCTCAGCGCCATGTCGACCGGCGGCGAGACGCCCGGCGCCGTGCCGGCTGCGGAGCCCTTGCCCGACCCGGAGCCGGCGCCGGCTTCCACGGCCAAGCCCCGCGAGAAAATCACCCCTTACGACTTCAAGCGTCCGGAGCGGGTGGGCAAAGAGCAGATGCGGGCCTTGCAGACCCTCCACGAAGGGTTCGGCCGCAACTTCGGCGCCGCGCTGTCCAGCCAGCTGCGGACGATCGTGGAAGTGAAACTCACCAGCGTCGACCAGCTCACCTACGGCGAGTTCGTGTTCAGCCTGGAAAACCCCACCTGCTTCAATCTCCTCAAGGCCGATCCGCTGGAAGGGAACCTGATCCTCGACATCAACCCCTCGATCCTCTACCCGATCATCGATCGGCTGCTGGGAGGCGGGCGGGAAGGGGGCACGGTCGCCCGGCGGCCGC
>CAZWNM010000340.1:0-3980 GCA_964635765.1 uncultured Planctomycetaceae bacterium
AGGTTGGGGAAGAGGGATTGGGGATTGGGGATTGGGGATTGGAATCCGCTTGCAGCTTCTCACTGGCCACTGGTCCCCGTCTTCCGCTCCCAGTCTCCAGTCTCCGTTCCTCTTCTCCCACGCCCATCCGCTCCAGATACTGTCGGCCTTGCTGCTCCAACTCCATCGGCTCCAGCAGCAGGAACCAACTTTGCGGCGGCAGGTAATCGGTCAAATGGGCGTGGTCGGCCGCGCCGCCGTCGACGATCGTCACGTCAACCGCGTCGAGCGATTCCAAGCTGCGCTGCGTCGAAATCTCGAATCGGCGAATCGACTCGATTTCGTCGCCGAAAAATTCCACGCGCACCGGATCGTCCCAATCGGGCGCGAAGATATCGACGATGCCGCCTCGCACGGAAAACTCGCCGGGCAACTCGACGGCCGTCGTATTCGCCAGTCCATTGACGACCAGCCACTTCGCCAACTCCTCGACCACGACGGCGTCACCGACCTTGAGCCGATGGGTTTGCCGATCGAGCGTTTCGCGGCTCGGCGACGGTTGCAAAAGACTCTGAATGCCGGTGACGACGATTTTCGGCCGCTCGGCCGTTTCGAGCAGTTTCAATAGCCGCAATCGCTGGCCGAACACTTCGTCGTGTCCTAGGCCGCTCAACGATTCGGACGCCGGAAACCGCTCTGGCTTGATTTGCGTGAAAATCGCAAGGTCGTCGATCACCTCGTCGATCTGCTCGACGCGCGGACACACGACCACCAACGTGGCGGGAGCGTGATTGGCCAGCGTGGCCGCCACCAGCGCGCACGACGAGCCCCAGACTCCGTCCAGAGTCGCCGCTTGGCCTTTTTGCAAACTCTCGACGACCTCGGCGAAGCCTTGCTGCCGTTCCAAGCGGCCGGCCAATTGCAACAACCGGTCGGCCGCGCTGACGACTGTATCGACATCAGCCATGATTCAGACGGAATTGTAGCCGATCGGCGGAGGTTGCGAAAGGCGAGTCGTTTCGGCCGCGGCTGGCGTTGCCAACAAGCCGCCGAAACAACCGCTCAAACGACGGCTTTGTACGGCAATCCGAACGTTTCGGCGACCGCGCGATTCGTGATTTCGCCCTCATAGACGTTGATCGCCCGAGCCACCGGCGGCAAGGCTTTCGCCGCGGGCAAAATGCCGCGGCCGGCGATCTGCATCGCCCAGGGCAACGTCACGTTGCACAACGCGAACGTGCTCGTGCGGCCAACCGCGCCGGGGATGTTCGCCACGCAATAGTGCAGCACGCCGTCGACCACATACGTCGGATCGCTGTGCGTCGTCGGATGCGTCGTCGCCACGCAGCCGCCCTGATCGACCGCCACGTCGATAATCACGCTGCCGGGCTTCATCAATTTCAGGTCTTCGCGTTCGATAAGACACGGCGCCTTCGCGCCGGGCACCAACACCGCGCCGATGACCAGATCGGCCCGGCGCAATTGATCGCGGATCGTGTGCCGATCGCTGAACAACACGCGAACGTTCGCCGGCATGATTTCGTCGAGGTAGCGAAGCCGGTCCATGTTGATGTCGAGCAGATCGACGCGGGCGCGAAAACCGGCGGCGACCATCGCGGCGTTCGTTCCGACCACGCCGCCGCCGAGGATCGTGACATGCGCCGGTTCGACGCCGGGCACGCCGCCCAACAGGATGCCGCGTCCCATCTGCGGCTTTTCCAGATATTTCGCGCCCTCTTGAATGCTCATGCGTCCGGCGACTTCGCTCATCGGCGTCAGCAGCGGCAGCCGGCCGCAGTCGTCGCTCAAGGTTTCGTAGGCCACGCAAATGGCGCCGCTCGTGACGAGCGAATCGGTCAACTTGCGGTCGGCGGCCAGATGGAAATACGTAAAAACGACTTGCCCGCGGCGCAGCATGGCGACTTCGTTCGACTGCGGCTCCTTGACTTTGATAATCATTTCCGCGCGGCCGAAAAGTTCCTTCGCGGTTGCGACGATTTCCGCGCCCTGTTGGGCGTATTCTTGATCGGTCAGGCCGGAGCCGACCCCGGCGCCGGTTTCGAGAAGCACGCGATGGCCGGCGCGCACCAATTCCTCGGCGCCCACCGGCAAGAGTCCCACGCGATACTCATCGCGTTTGATTTCCTTCGGCACTCCGATAATCATGGCGGCACCTCGAAAACATGGTGTTGGATGGAATCATGCTCGACCGGCCGGCATGATACCCACTTCGTGTTGTTGGAACAAGACAATGCCGTTTGGCGATTTCTGTCCCGACCTTCTCCATGGCTGGGCTACTGGCGAGCCGGCGGCGTCGCCGGAATCGGAAATCGTCACGCGGTGACTGTTGTCTGAGAGCTTGCCTATTTTGCACGATCGCCAAAACCTGCTCAGAATCTCAAGTCGCCAAAGTGGCCAAATTAACGCGAGAAAAGTTTCCGGCCAAGATGGTATGTTCGCAACTCGTTTCATGGATTGCAGTTACGAAAACAATACCAGTATTGACAGAGAAGTGAAGATAGCTATAATCAGGCACATTGGTAAGTTCGGCAATGTCGGAAACGCTGGATAAACCTGCTGTTTGTATGCAACTTAGGGATGTAAAGGGTTTGCGGCAAGCGCGGGCTTAGGGCGATCTTCCAAGCCGTTTCGACACTGCGAATCTCCACGGGGCTTTTTCGGCAACGCGAATCTTCGGCAACGTCACTTTTGACAAGGCTAGTTCCGACTCGGCCAGACTCGAACAAGGCCAGTTCCAACAACGCCAGTTTAAACAAGGATGGTGATACGAATATGAAAACTGTCTTCACGACCGGCGAAGCGGCTAAAATCTGTAAGGTCTCGCAGCAAACCATCATTCGTTGTTTTGACTCGGGACAACTCAAGGGATTCCGCGTGCCGGGCAGCCGGTTCCGCCGCATCCCGCGCGACCAGCTCTTCAGCTTCATGCGCGACAACGGCATCCCCACCGACGCCCTGGAAAGCGGCAAGCGAAAGGTGTTGATCGTCGATGACGACGTCGAGTTGGTCGAACTGATCACCGACGCATTGGAACGCGACGGGCGATTCGAAATCCGTAGCGTCAACAACGGCTTCGACGCCGGAATGATGGTCAAGGAGTATCGGCCCGACCTGATCGTCCTCGATGTGATGTTGCCCGACATCAATGGCAAGGAAGTTTGCCAGCGAGTTCGCGGCGACAAGACGATGGACGACGTTCGCATCATCTGCATCTCCGGCCTGGTCGAAGAGGAAAAGGTGGGCGAGCTAAAGGCCGCCGGCGCCAACGACTTCATGCACAAACCGTTCGAGGTCGAGCGGCTTGTCGAGCGGATGTGTCAACATCTCGACATCGAAGTGACCGTCGGCGCCTAGCCGATTGCCAGCGCGCAATGTGATTTATCGGCCGTCAGATAGGCAATGTCTGGATAGCCGTCGGCTATTTGCACGACATTGTGCGTCGATGAAACCATGGAAGACTCGCCGTCTATCGCTGAAAAACTCGCGCGGTTGGAAGCCGATTTTCAGCGGGCGTTGGAGACGGAAAAACTCGAGGCGATGGCCGAATTCGCCGCCGGCGCCGGCCATGAAATCAACAATCCTCTGGCGGTCATTTCCGGCCGCGCGCAACTCCTGTTGCGCGACGAAACCGATCCGGAACGCCGACGCGCCCTGGCGCTCATCAGCGCGCAGGCGATGCGCGTTTATGAAATGATCGCCGACATGATGCTTTTCGCCCGACCGCCCCGCCCGGAACTGCAAACGGTCGATCTTTCGGAACTGATCGACGCGCTGGCGGCCGATCTGTCGCCTCGCTGCGCCGCTCAAGAGACCGCCTTGCGCCGCATCGGCGAATCTCAGCCGGTTTTCGTCGAGGCCGATCCGATTCAGATGAAGGTGGCATTGCGCGCGATATGCCAAAACGCCGTCGAGACTCTGCAGCACGGCGGCTCGATCGAAGTTGGCCTCGAATGCGGCGACGGCGACGTGCGAATCGCCAT
>CAZWNM010000341.1:0-3978 GCA_964635765.1 uncultured Planctomycetaceae bacterium
CGTCGCCACCGGGTCGAGCTTGGGATGCCGCTCGGTGTACCAGCCGGCCATGCTGCACGAAATGCCTAGTTTCAGGCCGAATTCCTTCGCGTCGGCCTGCGGTTCGATCGCGCCCATTAAAATGACCATATCGACCGGAATCCGCCGCTGCTTGCCCTGCAAGGTGTCTTCCACTTGGACGATCAGCCGGCCGTTTTCCTCCGGGCCGCGCGAGGCCTCGCTCACTTCGGCCACCTTGCCGCGGACGAAATGCACGCCCTCTTGCAAGAGCCGCTGGTAAAACTCCTCGTATTCCTTCATCGGTGTCCGCATATCGATGTAGAAGGCATAGACCTCGGCCTTCGTCTTTTCCAGCAGAAGGTGTTCGAGCTTCAAGGCGGCCATGCAGCAGACCGACGAGCAATAGGCGTTCGTTTTCACGTCGCGGCTGCCGACGCAATGGATGATGGCGACCGATTGCGGCTCGGTCTTGCCGTCGCGCATTACGATTTTGCCGTTGGTCGGACCGGCGGCGTTGCAAAGCCGCTCGAACTCCATGTTTGTGAAAACGTTCGGCAGCCGACCATAGCCGTATTGCGGAATCCGCTTGCAGTCGAACAATTTCCAGCCGGTGGCGACGATGATGTTGCCGACGTCGATCTCGACGATCTCGTCCTTTTGCTCGTAATCGACCGCTTCGGTCGGACAAACTTTCGAGCAAACCTGGCACTTGCCCTTGGTGAACCACGTGCAGTTGGCGGTGTCGATCACCGGCGTTCGCGGCACGGCTTGCGGGAACGGCACGTAGATCGACTTGCGATTGCCCATGCCAACCTCGAACACCTCATCGACCACTTTTTTGGGGCATTTTTCAATGCATATTCCGCAGCCGGTACATTTTTCTTCGTTGACGTACCGGGCTTTTTTGCGAATCTTCACGTGAAAATTGCCGACCGAGCCGCTGACGGATTCCAATTCGGAGTAGGTCAGCATCGTGACGTTTTCATGCTGACCGACTTCCGACATTTTCGGCGTGAGAATGCAGGCGGAGCAGTCGAGCGTGGGGAAGGTCTTGTCAAATTGGGCCATGTGGCCGCCGATCGACGGCTCGCGTTCGACCAAAAAAACCTTGTGGCCGGCGTCGGCCAATTCGAGCGTGGCCTGAAGGCCGGCAATGCCGCCGCCGACGACCAATGTGGCCGGATTGACCTTCACGCGCATCGGTTCGAGCGGCTGCTGATGTTTGGCGCGTTCAGCGGCGGCCGAAATGAGCGATTTCGCTTTCGTCGTGCCGGCGGCTTTGTCGGCGTTGACCCACGAGACGTGCTCGCGCAGATTGGTCATTTGAAAGAGGAACGGATTCAAGCCGGCACGTTTGCACGTCGCGCGGAAGGTTTTTTCGTGCAGATGCGGCGAGCAGGCGCCGACGACCACGCCGGTCAAGCCTTGTTCGCGGATATCGTCCTCGATCATTTGCTGGCCGAGCGACGAGCACATGAACCTGTAAGCTTTCGCGACGACAACATCCTTGATGTTCTGCCCGGCCCAGCGCGCGACTTCTTCCACGTCGATGGTTCCGGCGATGTTGCTTCCGCAGTGACAAACGTAGACGCCGATTTTCTCGGGCATGTTGTTTTCTCCGTGAGGAGTTTTTATTATCGGTTTTCAGTAGTCAGTTTTCAGTTTTGGAAATCAGGCATCGGCTGGCATTCAGAGCGTTTTTTTCGGCGACGACGCCGGGACTAAACGGATAGCTGACAAACCGATGACTCTTCTTTCACACCCCGGCCAACTGTCCGTTCAGCTTCGCCTTCAACACCGGCATGGCGCCGACAAGCTCCTTGTCGAAACCGAGCGTTTGCGGCTCCAAGCCGAACGCGATGCCAAGCATTTGCGTGAAATAAATGATCGGCAGGCGAAATTCCGTATTGAAAAAGCTGTTGACGCGGCCTTGATAGCCGTCCATGTTCAATTGGCACATCGGACACATGCACAGGATCATGTCGGCCTCGTGGTCGGCGGCGCATTGCAGCAAGCGGCGGATCAGCTCGAACGCCTGGGGCTCGCTGATTTGCGTCATGTGGCCGCCGCAACAATGAGCCTTCGCCGGATAATCGACCACGTCGGCCCCGAGCCACGTCAACAGACGGTCCAGCTTCATCGGATATTCCGTGCTGTCGCCGTCGGCAATCGGGCGAACCACTTGGCAGCCGTAATACGGGGCGACTTTCAGGCCTTTGAGCGGCCGAACGACTTTATCGCGCACGGCCGTCTCGCCGATGTCGTCGACGATCACGTCCAAAATATGCCGCACGACGACACGGCCCGGCGTGTAGCTCAAGCCGCCAGCCGCCAGACACTCATTCACCTTGGCGTTGATGTCGGGATGGTCGGTCATCAGGCGGTCGGTCTTCTTCAGATTCAGATAGCAAGCGGCGCACGGGGCCACAAGCTGATCGAACTGCGGCTCGACCAAGGCCAGATTCCGCGCGATGACGGCGCAGGCGGTCAACTCGTTTTGGCTGAAATACTCGGTCGCGCCGCAACAGTTCCAATCGTCCAACTCGTGCAGCTTGATGCCCAGCAGATCGGCCACGGCACGAACGGAATGATCGTAAGCGGCCGCATTGCATTCCAGCGAACAACCGGGATAGTAGGCGTATTTCATGGGGAGGGGCTAGGGGCTAGGGGCTAGGGGCTAGAGGGATTAGGGGCCTAGGGTTTAGATATGCAAATCTAGTCCCTAGTCCCTAGCCTCTAGTCCCTCTTTTCACTCAACTCCTTCGACTTTTTCACGATCGCGCGAAGCTGCTCGACCTGGCGGATTTTGGTGGGAAAAATCGCCATCCGGCCGCGGAAGAAAATCTGCATGCCCATCGGCGCCATCTTCAACAACTGCCACGGCTTCCAACGTTGCAGCAAGTGATAGCCGGTCGCCAAGCCGGCCTCGTAACTGCGGCCAAACATCTCAACGAGGCCGGTAAATGTTTTGGCCAACGCCGGCGCATCGGTGTGACTGTAACGCCGCTCGGCGATCGACATCCGCTTGAGCGCGTAGATGATGTCGGTGATGGGAATATCTTGCGGGCAGCGCGTCGTGCAAGCGTAGCAGGAAACGCACGCCCACATCGTGTCGGCCGCCAACACCGCCGTGCGGTCGCCGGAGTTAATCATGGCGATCAACGTGCGAGGAGTATATTGCATCACCTCGCTGCTGGGACACGAACCGCCGCAGCTTCCGCATTGAAGGCAATGAACAAGCCGCTCCCCGCCGGGCGTGGCGTCGATCACTTCCTTCAGAAAGGTGCCGGGTTTTCCAACCGTATGTGCTGACATGCTACCGCCCTCGTATTGGGTGTCAAATAGACCGCGATTGGCGTCAGATTCGACCAGGGTGCGTCTCTTCAGTGATGCGTTCTCTTTTTACGATGTCTTTTCAGAGATGCTGGTCTTCTGCCGCGTGGCTGATTATCGGAAGAGCATTCCGCGTGCCACAGGTGAGCTCCGCATAGCGGACTATCGTCATTCTAGCGATTGCCGCAAGCGGCGTCAAGCATTTTGCCCAAAGACGAGCGTGAAATTTCGATCGAAGCCACGGAAAATCGTGGATCGACACGGAAATCCGCGAGCAACCGTGCACGCTGTCGGCGGCGTTGGTTACTCTTGAAACATTTCCGTCTCCTTGCTACGCTGAACGCCAGCGTTCCATTGTTTTGGACGGGATGAATTCTGTTTCACGAAGGCGCCAGTTCGACGCCAGAAACTTCCGCCGCCATGCCGCCGTCCGCCGATCCGCCGTTCAACTCGCAACAACAAGGCATCTCGCTCGACGAGTTGGCCCAAGCGTTCGCCCAGGTGATGGGCGTTGAGCCGAAACGAGCCGCCGAGCCAGTGGCGCCGCCGGCCGACGATCCTTCGGCACACGGCGATCCGACGGCGACGACGGAACCAGCGGCGGTTGCCGTGGCGGAGCCGGCGGCGCTGGAAGACGCATGCCCG
>CAZWNM010000342.1:0-3969 GCA_964635765.1 uncultured Planctomycetaceae bacterium
CTTGCACGTCCGGTTTGGGGTTGGGGCCGGGGTGAAACTCCCCGGCCTACACCACGGCATTACGCGAACGCAAGCGGAGATTCGCTGCTTGCGCGTCCTGAATGCCCTGCAAACGCATGTGCCGGCCGGAAGCGAGACAATACCAAAACTTTCGGAACTTGGCCTGCCCATCGAAACGACCGTCGATCCGTTCAACGGCCAACCGCTCATCGTCAAAAAACTTCCGAACGGCTGGCTGGTCTATTCGGTCGGCGAAAATCTTCAAGACGACGGCGGCAAGATCACGTCCGCGGATCTTTATCTCGATGTCGGCGTCGGCCCCCCGCCAACGGCGAAAGCGAGCGAAAAACGGTGAGAGCGTGTTTGCAAAGGTCTCCCCTCTCCCTTTGGGAGAGGGGCAGGGGGTGAGGGCGTAACGGCTCAAAACACGAAACACCTGGTTCTTACTCACAAACCGCCCTCACCCTATCCCTCTCCCAAAGGGAGAGGGGACTTTATTGGTCTACTCACAAACCGCACTCACCCTATCCCTCTCCCAAAGGGAGAGGGGACTTTACCGCTCGCCCAAGAAAAAACCCATCACACGCCAGCCCTCGGCGAATGCCAATTTCGATCGGGCGGCCGTCGGATCGTCGTACGTCGCGGCCGCGTCGGGCGACACGCCTTCGCCGGCTATCGCAAACGGCACGTCGCCGTGACTGTGCGTCTTCGTGCGAAGCCACGTCGGATGATCCGGCGTCACCATGATGCGATACGAACCGTGTTGTTTCAACGCCTCGTGAACCGGCCCGACGATGTCGCGGTCGATCGATTCGAGGGCCTTGATTTTTTCGGCGGCGTCGCCTTCGTGCGATGCCTCGTCGGTCGCTTCGACGTGGACGCAAACCAGATCGATATCCTTATCCTTCAGGACCTCGACCGCGTATCGGCCCTTCGCGGCGTAATCGGTGTCGAAATAGCCGGTTGCGCCGGGCACGTCGATCCGTCGCCAGCCGACCAGCGCCGCAAGGCCGCGCAAAAGATCGACGGCCGTGATGATCGCGCCGCGCCGGCCATGCAGCTCGGCGAACGGAGTCAAATGCGGCGCACTGCCGAGGCCCCAGAGCCAAACGCTGGTGGCCGGCGGCTTGCCTGCCTTGCGCCGGGCGGCATTCACCGGATGATCGGCGAACAGCTTGACGCTCTCGCTCATCAGATCGACCAACAAATCGCTGCCTTGGCCGCGCGGATAATCTTCCAAAATCGATTGATCCGTGAGGTCGTGCGGCGGCGTGCTTCGGGCGTCGCACGTGAACGGGGCGGGCCGGCCGGCGCCGCGATAGAGCAGCACGTTGCGATAGCTGACGCCCGGCCGAAATTCGAATCCGGCGAATTCCGGCTTTTCGCCGATGACTTTTTGCAGCGCATGCAGAAGTTCCGCCGCTTCGGCCGAGGTGATTTGGCCGGCGGTGAAACTTTGCATCGTCTGATTTTCGATGGTGACGAGATTGCACCGCACGGCCCAATCGTCGGGCCCGAGCTCGATGCCCTGCGCGGCGGCTTCCAACGGCGCGCGGCCGGTGAAACATTTCAGCGGGTCATAGCCGAACAGGCTGAGATTGGCCACGTCGGACCCGGCCTGCAACGAGAGCGGCGTATGATTCGCCCAGCCGACCACGCCGGAGGCCGCGATGGCGTCCATATTCGGAATCTTCGCGGCTTCGAGCGGCGTCTTGCCGCCAAGCGACGCTTGCGGTTCATCGGCACAGCCGTCGGGAATGATGATGGCGAACTTCATGGGAGACTGAGGACTGGAGGTTGGGGATCAGGGATTTGGGGATTTGGGGATTTGGGGATTAGGAATTGGGGATCAGGGATTAGAAAACCGCAAGTGTTCTTTCAATTCTAGCCCCTAGCCCCTAATCCCTAGCCCCTAATCTCGCACTCGCATTTTAATGCTGCCGGGATGGACGGAATCGAGCCGGCCGATCGCTTTCAACGCGTCGGCCATGCGGCCTTCCGTCGAGGCGTGGGTCATAATGACCAACGGGACGGCGTTCGGCGTGTTTTCAACGGCTTCTTCGGCCGCTTCGTGCTGAATCAGCGAGGCGATGGAAATTTCGTGCCGACCTAAAACGCCGGCGATTTCCGCCATCACGCCCGGCCGGTCCGCCACGTTGAATCGCAAATAAAAACGGCCGGGCACGTTGGCCGGATCGCGCGTCGGCACGGTTGCACGGCCGTCCGACGACCAGAGATTCAGCAGCCGCGAGGTGATCGCGGTGCGGCCGGTTACCGTGTTGATCAAGTCGGCGACGACGGCCGAGGCGGTCGGCATCTGGCCCGCGCCGAGGCCGTGGAAAAAAACGCGGCCGACGGCGTCACCGACCACGCGGACGGCGTTGAACGCGCCGCGCACCTCGGCCAACGGCGTGCCTTGCCGCACCAACGTCGGCGAAACATGCAACTCCAAGCCTTCCGGCACCAATTCGGCGACGGCCAGCAGCTTGATGCTGTAGCCGAGTTCCTTCGCGTAACGAATGTCGGCCACATCGACCACGTCGATGCCGGTGCGCGGGATGTCGCGCCACTTGATCCTCGCGCCGAACGCGAGATGGCTGAGAATGGCGAGCTTTTGGGCGGCGTCGCTGCCGTTGACGTCCATCGCTGGATTCGCTTCCGCATAGCCGCGCCGCTGGGCCTCGGCCAACGCGGCGGCGTAATCCGTGTCGTGTTCTTCCATCTGCGACAAGATGAAATTGCTCGTGCCGTTGAGAATGCCGTGGATCGACTCGATCTGGTTGGCCACGAGGCTTTCGCCGACGGCGGCGATGATGGGAATTCCGCCGGCGACGGCCGCCTCGAACGCAATGGTGCGGCCGAGCCGTCGCGCCGCGTCGAACAGTTCCGGCCCATGTTCGGCCAACAGGGCCTTGTTGGCGGTGACGATATTCTTGCCGCTTTCGAGCAGCGCGAGCACGATGGTGCGAGCCGGTTCGAGTCCGCCGATCAATTCGACGGCCGCGACGATTTCAGCGTCGTCGAGCACGTCGGCCAAATTCGCCGTGAGCACGCCGGGCGGCAGGTCGAAATTGCGAGGGCGTTTCGTGTCGGTATCCACGACGTGGACCAATTCCAATTTTTCGCCCGCCCGGCGAGTGATGCGCTCGTGTTGTTCGACCAGCAGGCGCGCGACGCCGGCGCCGATGGTGCCAAATCCGATAACAGCGACTTTAGCCATGTTTTCGATCCGATTCCGCTTTTCAAAAACTCCAAACCCAACACTATCAAACCGCAATGAACACCACGGAGACGCGGAGAGAAAACAGAAGGAAACCGCGAATAAACGCTAATGAACGCAAATGGACATCAATGTCTTCTATTCTGTAATGCCAATTATCCTTCATTGATATCCACTTTCACAAAACACACATAAAAACATTTGCGTTTATTCGCGTCCATTCGCGGTTCCTTTTTCTTCATGTGTTTTCTCCGTGTCCGCATTTTGCATTATATTATATCACGTTACATGCCGATTTCCAGCCCGAGCATCATCACATTGATTCCGGAACCGATGCCCAAGAGCGCGACGCGGTCGCCCGGCAGCGTGCGGCCGCTTTCCATGCCGATCGCGGCCGCGGTGGGCAGCGCGACCGAGCCGGTGTTGCCGAGCCGCTCGAATGTCGAAAAGTCGATCGCCGGATCGAGGCCGAGCGTTTCGAAAAGCAGCCGCTGGTGGGCGCGGCCGACTTGGTGGCAAAACGTTTTTTGGATGTCGGCGAGTTGCCAATGCATTTCGGCCAAGAAATCGGCGAAGGCCGCTTGCGCCGCGGCCACGCCTTCGCGCAGCAGCGTTTCGGAATCGGTGGCCATCAGCAGCGGCTGTCCGGCGGTGACTTCGTCGGTTTGGCCGCCCTGGCAAAGTTCGCAATGGTCGGTGGCCGCATGCACCGCGCCGCCCAGCAGCCGATGGCCCTTGCGGCTCAGTTC
>CAZWNM010000343.1:0-3966 GCA_964635765.1 uncultured Planctomycetaceae bacterium
CGTATCAAGCGGCCTACAACATGAAGCTGCCGGGCACGTACGTGGCCTACGCCGCCGGCATGGCGGTGTTTGGCCAAACCGTGGCCGGCGTCCATCTGACGTTGTTGGTCGCCAATTTGGCCGCGATCGCGCTCTTGTTCTTTCTCGCCAAGGATTTGTTCGGCCCCTTGGCGGGCGGTTTTGCCGCCATGACGTATTCCTTGCTGGCACTCGAGCCTTCGGTTTTAGGCATGGCCGCTCACGCCACGCATTTCGTCGCGCTATTCGGCGTCGCCGGCGCGTGGGCGCTTTGGCGTGCGATTTCTTCCGATCGAAAAAGCCTGATATTGTTGAGCGGATTGCTTCTTGGAATCGCTTTTCTGATGAAGCAGCAAGGCGTGTTCTTGATGGCGTTTGGCGCGTCGGCCGTCGTCATTTATGATCTCACTCGGCAGCCGCGCTCTTGGAAAAAACTTTCCGCCGATCTGCCGTTGTTCGTCGTCGGCGCGATTTTGCCTTATGCGATGACGTGCCTTTGGCTGTGGCACGCCGGGGTGTTCGGTCGGTTTTGGTTCGGGACGGTCGATTACGCCCCACAGTACGTGCAGCAGTTGCCGCTTGCCATTGGTCTGCAGGCTGTTCAACAAACCTTTTTGGAAAACATCGTCGTTGCCACCTGGCCGCTGTGGATCGCCGTGGCGGTCGGGCTTGTTTCGGTGGGGTTGGTCAAAGGCGACCGGCGTGCGAAATGGTTCGCGTATCTGTTTTTTGTTTTCTCTTTCTTATGCGTGTGTCCCGGCTTCTTTTTTCGCCAGCACTATTTCATCGCATGGCTTCCGGCCGCGTCGATTTTCGCCGGCGCGGCGTGTTCGCAGTTGATTTGGTTCGCCGCTCGACGTCAAGACGCTCGAAAATCTTCCGCCAATCATCGCGAAAACAAAACTCCGCCGGCAGCCGCATCCGAGACGTTCAATCCGCTGTTGTACGCGATGGTTTTGTTGCTGGTCGTTGGCTTCGGCATCGTGCTGGTCGAGGGCAAGGAATACTTTTTCTTCCTGCCGCCGAAGGTGCTTTGCCGCACCATTTATTTCCCAAACCCATTTGTGGAATCCCAGGAAATCGCCGATTACATTCGTAACCACAGCACGCCCGAACAGACGATTGCCGTCGTCGGATCGGAGCCGCAGCTTTATTTTTTAGCGCAGCGGCGTTCGGCCACCGGATACATCTACACCTATCCGTTGATGGAGGCACAGAGTTTCGCTTTAAAAATGCAGCAGGAAATGGCTGGGGAAATCGAGAAGTCTAGGCCGGAGTTCGTGGTGCTGGTCGATGTTCCATTTTCCTGGCTGCAAAGGCCCGGCTCCCACACCGAGATATTTCAATGGATTGAAACCTATGTGAGAAGCGAATATCGCCCAGTGGGTTTAGTCGTGATGGCATCGCGCCAGCAGCCCTCGACGTTTTATTGGGAGGAGCAAATGGCAACGGCCCGGCTGGACCCACGATTGCCGCACATGGTGATTTTTCAGCGGAAGAAATAAGGACGGCAAAGCCTCGACTTGGTCGGAGCATCGTTGAAGCGGCGTCGGAATAGCCGGAGGCTAACAGCCTCCGGAATGCGCATTCCACGGCTCCGGCGGCTGTTAGCCGCCGGCTATTTTGGCAAAAGAACCATGAGCCTTTCTTGCGCCTACTTCGCGCAAAACGCGCGGTAATACAATAGGGCGACTAGCGTCTTCGCGTCGTGGATCTCGCCGCGCCGCATCATTTCCATTGCCTCGTCCCACGTGCATAACAGCGGCTGAATGTCTTCTCCGGCCTCGAGCGCCGTCGGGCCGGGATGCAACGATTCGGCCAAAAATAAGTGCATCTGCTCGTCGAGAATGCCGGGCGACATGCAAAACGTCAACAGCAGCCGGATGCGATCGGCGCGATAGCCGGTTTCCTCGGCCAACTCGCGCACCGCGGCGACGGCCGGGTCTTCGTTCGGCTCGAGCGTTCCGGCCGGCAGTTCGAGGAGCGTTTGGCCGACGGCCGCGCGATAGTTCCGCTCGAAACACAAGCGGCCGTCGTCGAGGATCGGCAGGATGACGACCGCGCCGGGATGCCGGACGATTTCGCGGACGTGTTCGGCGCCGTCCGGCGTCGTTTGCACGACCCGCTCGACGCGGAACCGCTTTGCTTGAAAGAGGATTTCGGGTGTTTTCATGACGTTTGGGGGATAACGCCGCCGGCGATGGAGGCTAAGGATAACTTTACATCGTCCTCGGCATGACGTAAAGGGTCCGGGTTTGTCCGCAAAATCGCTATAATCGCCGCCGCTGGAACGTTGATGGCAGTTGTCGGCGGTCGCCACGGTTTTGCAAGGGGAGCGACGGTTGCCCATCGAAACTCCATAACCTAGCATTCGTGTAGCAATTACTTTTTGCCGACGATTATCCGTAGTAGTTTTCGTACAAGGCAAAGCACGCGAGCATCGGCGGCCAAAGGCGCTTCCCCTTTGGCTCCTTGCCTGGGGGCCCAATATTATGCCAATCTCCGAAGAATTGACGGCGACGGATCCCGCTGCAACGGCGGTCGAATGCACCGACCCGCTAAGCTGCGAAATGAAATCGCTTTTGGAGCGGGCGTATGGGATGCAGTTCACGATTTTTGACGGCGCAAGCGGCGACGTACTCGGCGTTTCGCCGTGGCAACCGGCCCGCGATTGGAGTGCATTGACGGATTTATGTCTTGCGGTGGCTCGTCGCGGCCAGCCGGAATTCATCGAAGACGAAGACCCTTTCTTGACGTTGGCCGTTCCGCTGGTCGATCGCGACGGGCGGGAAGTCGTGGCGGCGGCCGTGTTTCTCACGCGGCGGCCGGCCGAGAAGGAAGATATTTCCCGCCAAGCCCGTCAGTTAGGCATCGACCCGACCGACGCGCGGAATTGGTCGGTCCGGCAACCGATGTGGACTCCGGAATCGTTGAAACACGCGAGCGACATCGTGTTGGACGACGCCCGAACGAGGAGCCGCGTCCGATCGTTGCAGCAGGAGGCCGACAGTCTCTCGACGAACCTAGCCGCGACGTATGAAGAAATCAGTTTATTGTATCGGCTGACGCGAAACCTGAAGCTTTCGAAATCGGACGAGGATTTGGGCCGTGCGGCGCTGGAGTGGATGGAAGAGGTGGTGCCGGCGTCGGGATTGGCGATTCAATTGTTTCCGGCGCCGAACGCCGACAAGCCGACCATTCATGCGGTTCGCCATGAAGCCGTATTGTTGACGCGCGGCGAATGTCCGATCGACTCGCAAGAGTTTTCGGCGTTATTGACCTATTTGGACGTGCCATCGCTGCATCGGCCGATTGTGCTAAATCGTTCGGTCACGGCGCAGCCCGGCTGGCCGCTGCCGCGCGTGCGGCAAATGGTCGCCGTGGCGCTAGTGGAAGGCGAAAACATTTTCGGGTGGCTTTTGGCGGTCAATCATGCGAAGGACGGCGAGTTCGGAACGGTCGAGGCGAGCTTGTTGAGTTCGGTCGCCGCGATTCTCGGCATTCACAGCGGCAACATCGAGTTGTATCGGCAGCAATCGAATCTTCTGGCCGGAATCGTTCGCGCGCTGACTTCCGCGATCGACGCCAAAGACCCGTACACGTGCGGCCACAGCGACCGCGTCGCCCGAGTGGCCGTGTGCTTGGCCGAGGAACTCGGTTGCGACGCCAAAATGGTTGATACGTTATACTTGGCCGGGCAACTCCACGACATCGGCAAGATCGGGGTCAACGACAGCGTGCTTCGCAAGGCCGGCGTTCTTTCCGACGCCGAATACGAACACATCAAGCAGCACGTCAATATCGGCCAACATATCCTCAACGATCTGGCGAAGCTGGAAGACGTGTTGCCCGTCGTGCTGCATCATCACGAATCGTGGGACGGTGGCGGATATCCGAACAAACTGGGCTACGAACAAATTCCGCTGGCCGCCCGGATCGTGGCCGTCG
>CAZWNM010000344.1:0-3918 GCA_964635765.1 uncultured Planctomycetaceae bacterium
CGGCGTCTTAACCGACGGCGGCATCACGTACGACAACCAAGGCATTGAGACCAAACGGTTTCACGTGCATGACGGCATGGGTATACGGCTTTGGCGCAAGGCCGGCTACCGTTTCGGAATCATCACGCATCGCAGTTCGCATATCGTCAAAACTCGGGCGGCGGAGTTGGGCGTCGACATTTTGCGGCAAGGCATCGACGACAAACTCACGGCCATGCGAGGCATTCTCGACGAATTGCGGATAACGCCGACGCAAGTTTGCTACCTCGGCGACGATTTGCCCGACTTGCGAGCCGTGCAGACCGTGGGACTTGGCGTGGCGGTGGCCGACGCTTGCGAGGAGCTTCGCCAGGCGGCCCATTATGTGACGGCCTCGCACGGCGGATTCGGCGCCGTTCGTGAAACCATCGAGCGTATTCTCAAGGCCCAAGCACGTTGGGAAGATTTAATTCAAGCGTACCGTTAGGAAAAAAAGGGGCTAGGGGCTAGGGGCTAGAGTAAAAACCCAGCCGCTAGCCCCTAGCCCCTAGTCCCTAGCCCCTCCTCATGTCCCGAACCACACGCATTTCGAGCAGTCTTGCGATTATTTTGATCGCCTACTGGGCGTATGCGCTGTTGGCGGTGCCTTGGATCGAACCGCCTTCCACCACGGCGATTTCCAGCCGACATGACAAACCAGGTTTGGAGGGGGAAGAGCCGCACGACTTGCAGATGAAGCAGTTTGTCGGCCTATTTCCGCCCGATCATTGGATATGGAAGGGCAAGACGATCGTACTCGAAAGCAATCGGGCAAAATTGCTGTTGCAGAACTATCGCAACGTGGAAGGCGGACGCATGGAGATTTGGCCCTGCGTCATTGTCTTCCCGCACGAAGGACCGACGGAAAGCGAGGAGCAGCGGCGGCGGCAATCGATTATTCTCGAAACACCCCGCGCGCTGCTCCAGTTCGATCCACCGTTGAATTTCAATCAACCGAAGGCGACGCGAATGGTCAATGGGCAACTCAAGGGCGACGTCATCATCCGCAGCGATTGGAAAGAACCCGGCCCCGAAGACGATCTGCTCATTGAAGCCAGTGAAGTCCAAATTACCGAGCACTCCATTTCCACGCCGAATCCAGTCAAGTTCCATTGGGGACCGCATTACGGCAGCGGGCGAGATTTGGAAATCAAGCTCTTGACCGCCGCCCCGAAGCCCGGCGCGGAAGCGACCGGCGGCAATATCACCGGCATCGAGTCGATCGATCTGCGCCACGTCGATTTGGCGCGCTTCGATCTCGGCAAAACGTCGCTTTCGCCGGCCGGCAAATCGGACGGCGGGCAGGCGGAAATCCGCTGCGCGGGACCGTTCCGCTTCGACGCCGTTCGCCGCGTCGCCACGTTTCGAGACCACGTGAACGTGTTGCGGCCGAATCCGTCGGGCACGCCGGATCAACTCGACTGCGAGCTGCTATCGGTCTTCTTCACCGATCGTTCGCTGGAAACCGCCGCCGTCGCGGCCGACAAGAAGAAGGACCCCGGCACGCTCGATCTTGTCGCCGAGCGGCTGGAAGCGAAAGGGACGCCGATGACGCCGGTGGTAGTTTCGGCTCCGAATTACAACAAATTCAGCGCGCGTGCGCCCCGCATCGAATATAATTTGCTGGCCAAAAGCATGGTTGCCGACGGCCCCGGCTGGTTCCGCGGCCAACCGAACGATCGGCCCGATCGCGCCTTGGAAGCCGTGTGGCGAAGAGAGTTGCAGATTTTTCCGAAAGAACAAAGCCAAGTGATTACGCTCGCTGGCGGCGCGGCCTTGAAATCGAAAGACGCCGAGCTTCAGGCCGATGAAATCTTCTTTCGCCTGGCGCCGTCATCCTCCTCGCCCGCCGAAGGCCAGCCCGACTTGCGGCCGGAAATGATGCTCGCCCGAAAGGATGTCCGCCTGAAATCGCTGCAACTTTCCGGCCGAGTCGAGCAATTGGAAATATGGTTCGAGGAAGCGAAGGACGGCGGACGTGCCTCGACGGCGGACGAATCGGCCTCCACGAATCCTGTCGCACTGGTTCAGCCATCGCCGCCGGCAGCGACGGCGCTTCCTCCGCCGACACGGCAATACGAGTTGGTCGGCCGAGCCGTTTCCGCCCGCGTGGCCATCGGCGGACCAGAGCCGAAAGTTCCGTACTTGCGGGTGGAGGGAGGCGTTCAGATTTTGGAAACGCAAACCTCGCGGCCCGGCGAGCAGCCGCTGCTGCTGCGCGGCGATCGGCTGGAGGCGTTCGATATCACGGCCCCGAACGGCCGGGCGACAATCGCCGGGCAGCCGGCCCATTTCGAAGGCGGCGGGCTGAGTCTCGACGGCGCGAGCATCTGCGTCGATTCCAACGCGAATCGCCTGTGGATCGACGGCGCCGGCCGCATGAACATGCCGATGCCCGCCGGCGGTTTGACGTGGTCGCAAAATCAGCCGGGGTCGCAAAATGCCGCTTCTCCGCAAGCACAGCCGGCGCTCACCGGCACGCTCACGGTCGATTGGCGCCGCCGCATGGAATTCAACGGCAGCGAAATCGTTTTCGAGCAATCGGTCGTGGCCAAGAGCCAGTATCAGCAATTATGCACCGGGACGATGACCATCGAACTTGCCCGACCGGTTCGTTTTTCGGAGATGAAGGCGCAAGAGACGCCGCAGGCGAGTGAGATTCGCTGCCGAGGCGGCGTGGCCATCGAGAATCAGAATGTCGATGCCCAGCAGCAGCCCGCCTCGTTTGATCATTTGCACGTGGTCGCCATGACCGTCAATTTGTTGAACGGCGAAATGCGCGCCGAAGGGCCAGGCTGGCTCAACAGCGTATGGCGCGGCGACGGAAACATGCTCGGCGGCGGCGCGGCGCAGCCGGGCGCGCCGGCCGGCAATCCAAACCAACTCAACTGCGTGCATGTCAAGTTTCAAGGCCCCGCGACCGGCAATTTCCAGCGAAAACTGCTAGTGCTCCACGATCAAGTGCGAACGGCCTTCGCCCCCGTCGCCAGTTGGGACGCCGTGATTTCGACCGAGAATCCCGATCAACTCGGACCGAACGGTTTGGTATCGGGCTGCGATCAACTCTCGCTGGCTCGAGTCATTGCACCGCTCGCCGCCAAAGAAACAACCGAACTCGTCGCACTCGGCAATGCCACGGTCGAAGGTAAAACTCGCACCGACGGCAAAAACTTCATGGCACGCGGACAACGCATCAGCTATGACGAAGCAAAAGACCTCTTGATCCTTGAAGGCGACGGCCGAAGTCTCGCCGAACTTTTCATGCAAGCCCAACACGGCGACCCCGTCTCGAGATACTCCACCCAAACGATTCGATATTGGCACAAGACCGGGGCGGTTGACACCTCCGGCATGAGGATGATCGAGTCGCAGGTGCCGCCAGAGCGAAGGAAATAGACTGGGAGACTGGGAGACGAGGAGAATGAAACGCAAAATTAAATCATCACCAGCGAACGAAAGCATCGTCGCTACACCGTCTCCCAGTCTCCCAGTCTCCCAGTCTCCTAGTCTGTTTTTTCTCGCCCTCTGGCTGCTCCTGCTCCTGGCCGGACGCACCGCGATGCTCAACGATCCAGGCACTTTTTGGCACGTCGCCGCCGGCGGCAAAATGCTCGCCACGGGGCAACTCATCCGCACCGATTCCTTCAGCTTCACCATGGCCGGCCGGCCGTGGATCGACGACCAATGGCTGGCCGAAATCGGCATGGCCGCGATACATCGAGTCGCCGGCTGGGGCGGCCTTCTGCTGCTGACGGCCACGCTGCTGGCCGGCTTTTTCGCATGGATCACGGCGCGATTGCTCCGCGGCGGCTTGCATTTCCTGCCCGCCGTGTTGTTGTTGGCCGTGACCATGACGGCCTGCTCGCCGCAATTCCACGTCCGCCCGCTGAGCGTCACCAT
>CAZWNM010000345.1:0-3911 GCA_964635765.1 uncultured Planctomycetaceae bacterium
TGTTCCCAATCCAGCCATTGCTACTGGAACCATCACTGCCGAGCGTCTGCGTTTCGGCGGTAAATGAGTTCGTCATCGTGCCGCCGCCACAGGCGACGCCGTTGATGTAGTAGTTGTATGCGCCGGCCGCCGTCGCCGACACGGCAACGTGATTCCAAGCATTCAGAGTGAGAGTGCCGGTTGAGGTGGCAAGCTGGACGATGTTCTCTTCCAGCAAAATTAGACCACCCGTGCCACCGGACCATCGAAAGTATGGCCCGTATGATGCGCCACCGACAATGCTATTCGCACTTCCACTGGTCGGGTACACCCATGCGCTGTACGTGAATGCGGCTATGGCGGATTTGTTAGCCAGTACAACGTGGTTCGCTGCGGCCGTAAAACCAGCCGCACCCCCGCCGATTTTACCGCCGGTCGCTGTCAGTGTTCCACTGGCCGTACCATTGTTGGCGGTAGATGTCGAATCGGTCAGCGTTAGAGAAGCTGGACTGCCAAAATGGTAAACGCCGCAGAAGTTCGAGTCCCAAACGGAAGACTGATTCGTCATTGCCGTCGCGCTCGAATTGCCGTAATACATATAGATTACGGTGTCAACGGTCGAAGAGATCGACGGGATTTTCACCCAGAACGCGCCTGTGGCCGCGCCGCCAGTGACGGAGAAAGAATCCATTTCCGCCTTGAGCAAGAATCCATTCGCGTCAACAAAGCGTATATCGTAGCCAGTGGATAAGCACGCGGCTCCCACGTCCGTGTCACCAACAAGGCGAACACAAATTGGAAAGTTCGTGAGCGTGGCGCTCACGCTCGAATGCGAAATCGTAATCTGCTTACGATACAAATAGGCCATAATAAGAGAGGGTCATCCGTGACCCTGTTGCGAGAGATCGTTACGAGGCCATCGTGACGGTGTACGTGACTTTCAACTGATCGCCAATGGCGACAGTCACGTCCCCGGCAGAGAATAGAGCCGTGGCCCAAAGCGTGTTACCGGCGGTCGCGTCGCTCTTGGTTCGAGCGTTCGTTCCGGCTGAGGCGAACAATCCCTTCACGGTTCCCGCCGCCGTGATGTCAAAGATGCTGACCGAAGACCTGGTCAAAGAAGCGGCCGACACCGTGCCGGCGTTCCACACCGGACGAGTCGTCGCATTGCCAGCATTCAGGTTGTCGGTGTAGCTTGCGAACTCGGTCCAACCGTTCGCCGCCAAGTTGATGCCGGCATACGTGTCCGTGACGGCGAGCGCCGTGTAGCCGGTGCTGCTGATAAGTCCCAGATACCAAGACGATAGCCCTGCTACCCCCTTGAAAATGTTGTTCAAACCTTGGTTCTTGCCCTCCGTCGTGACCGAGTTGTCGAAATGGAACTCGTTGATGCGTTTCCCATTTCGCCAATGTTCGACGATGAAACGGCCCTTGGGTTTCGTTTCCTCATTGACGGTGCGCGACCGGGTGATCGAAGCTGACGCCGAATCCTTTACAAACCTGTCCGTAATGGCTTCCATAGTTGTACCTCAGAGTTGCTTAATAAGTTGAACTTCCCCGCCGAATTTCCCGTTGAAACGATCGCAACAACTCGCGGGCCGTTGCTTGCGGTGTTTTAGATTCTTGAACTGTTATCGAAACATCACCGACGTTCGTAACCGAGCCGCCTTCTTGACGGTAGATTGGTTGCGAACCAGCGTTCATTGCTATCAACTGTGCCGCAAACTTGCGGCTTGACGCGGCATTCATCACCATCTCACCTGGCGAAAGCATCGCCGGAATGGTGTCCGTGCCACGGGCTTCGCCACCGGCGTCACGATAGAGCACTCCACCAAACGCCTTGCTCGCCGCCGGCTTTGATAAAAGCGCGTCGGTATTCGCCTTGAGTGCGCCAGTATTTCCGCTGAGTTCAGCATTCATCTGGCGTGTTATCTCAGTGGCTTCATCTTTCGCCGGAAGCGCTTGCATCTTGTCAAAGGCATTCTTTACGGTCACGAGCGTCTCGGCCAAAATACGGGCGGTTTCAATTCCGCTCGTCGGGATTTTGTCGCCCATTGACCCGATGTATTCGCTCATCTGAGCTTTGGACGCCGCGGCAGGGTTGCGAATCCATGCGTCTAATTGATTGAGAGCTTCGCTCGTCTCCCCTTGATGCGGCAGATCACGGCCAAACCGACCGCCGGTCACATTACTCGCCGCTTGCCCCCACTGATCGAGCCAGTCTGGAGCTAAGCCATTCGGGCCAAGCTGTCCACGCAAATTCCAGTATTTTGCCTGCCCTTGCTCGAACTTTTGTTGCTCGCTCTTAGATTGGACGGCATTTGCATCCGATTCATTAGCTTTTGTCTCCCAACCTTTGGCCACAACTGCAATGCCATTGACTTCCAGTCGTTTCCCGCTGATGGTTTCCATCTCGACGACTTCAGGAAATTTGATCCGTATGTCTTCAGCGTTTCTTTGCAACTGTTCACGGAGGGCGGCATTTTTCTGGGGCGCAGCATTAACCTGCTGTAGATCAGCCCCAGCGAGAAGTCGTTCATTGTCCCGTTGCATGGCTTTGAATGCTTGAGGATCATTCATAAACCCTTGCGTATCGGCTCCGTATTTCGTCAAGTTGGCGTTAAAGCGAGCGATTGCAGCGTTCGCTACCGCCTCGTCTTTTTTGTATTCTTCCTGAGTCTTGAGACGGTAATCACCCTTCTCATCCTTGGCGGTGATTTTGAGCGAATCCTCGATCGTTTTCTTATCTTTTTCCAGTTCGATATTATGTCGGCCAGTTTCTATGGCTCGATCTTCGGCCGCTTTTGCGATTCCTCGTTGAAGTTGTTGCTGACGTTCAAGGGCTTCGTTTTGTTTGTTAATTGCATAGTGGCGTGTGCCTTCAAGATTACGAAGCGCAGCGGCCGTGCCTAACTGTTTGGCCGCTATCTCGTACTGCTTCATCTCGGCTTCGGCATGTTGCTGCGCGACGGCCGCGGCTCTTTCTTGAGCCGAGTCTTTCGCGGTAGCAGTACGTTCTGATGCTTCGGTTTGTGCGGCGCGGGCGCGGCGTTCCAGTTCGTAGATGTCGGCGGGCGAACGGGCGTCCCCTTCATTACGTACCATCATGCCGCGTTCGTATTCGTTCGCGTTCAGTTTCTCTTGTAAAGTCTCGTCGGCTTTTTTGTGTGCGTCGTCTGATATACGGCGGTAATCATCCGCCATCTTTCGCCGGGCCTGCATGATGTGGTCCAACGATTGCTTCGTTACCGTCTCTTCGGCGAGGGCTGCCTCTTTCACAGCGTCCATCTGCATTTGATAAGAACGCTGCACGTCGCCAACACGTTGAAGCAAATCTTGGCGAATACTCGCATTTTTAGTCTTGCTGGCCTGAATCTCTAATTGGCCCGCGTCATCTATCGCCTTGTTTTCTTTTTCAAATGCCTTCAATGTCGCGTCGGCTTGATTACCGCCGTAAGTCGTATTGCTTATCGACTTGCCAATCCATTCACCGCCGATCTTAGCCTCTTCGTATAAAGCGGTGGCCGCAAATATAAGATTGCCGAGATTGGCCATAGACGCCTTTCCCTCAGTTCGCTCGGAAACGAGTTGCCCGATAGTCGCGCCGCTCGCAATAGCACGCTGAGAAGCCAAAGCCTGCTCTTGCAAAGCGACAGTCGCCGCACGTACACGGTATGAGTATGCAAGCCACGCCGCAGCACCGCTACCCAAAACGATGGTCATGGCGGGAAGCGCCGCGGCGATCGCCGGTAGAGCAAAGAGGAGCGGATCGACTGCCTTTGTCACGGAGGCCATTCCCCTGGTGAGGTCAGCACCAAAATCCGTCTTGAAAAAGTTATAGAGCTTGTTGAGTTCGCGCGTTGCTTGAGCGGCGGCCGTTTCGTTGATCTCGCCAACCTTCGCATTCAACGACTCGGGCGTAGCCTTGCTAA
>CAZWNM010000346.1:0-3901 GCA_964635765.1 uncultured Planctomycetaceae bacterium
CCGACCTGATGCGTGGTTTGAAGCCCCCGCCGACATCCGCAATGGAAAATGGATTGAGCATCCTTTGCCCATCGGCGGCAGAAACGGCAAAATCAAGGACGTGGCTCAGATGTGGGTTTATGACGTCAACGGCGACGGTCTGAACGACATCATCTGCAGCTCGGCGCACGACCACGGCGTCTACTGGTACGAGCAGATCCGCCATGGATCGGAGATTACCTGGAAGCAACACGTCATCGATGACACTTGGACCCAAGCCCACGCGCTCACGCTGGCCGACATTGATGGCGACGGAATCCCAGAGATTATTACCGGGAAACGCTTCATGGCGCACAACGGCAGCGATCCCGATGAGTATGGCCCGTTGGGCATCTATTATTACAAGCTGAAACGCGGTCCGACGCCCGTCTGGACGAAGCACGTCATCACCTACAACGAAGGCGTCGGGGCGGGTCTGAATATCATAGCGGTCGACCTCACCGGCAGCGGACGAACGGACATCATCACTACCGGTAAGTACGGCGGACCGGTTTGGTTTGAGAACCGAGGCCCCGCGCAAAAATAAGAAGATAAGCGAAAACACGATGACGACGTTCGCGACTGAATCCTCCCATCGGGAAATGCCCGACATGGAAGCCCTATATCAACGCCGGCTGAATCGTTACGTGACGGCGTTGCGAAACGGTAAGCCCGACGCGATTCCGATTCGCCCGTTCGTGGCCGAGTTCACCGGCGTGTATGCCGGCTACACGTGTCAAGAGTTGGCGCACGATTATCACAAGGCATTCGCCGCCGCGCGACGGTGCGCCGCCGATTTCGATTGGGACGCGGTCGTGGGAAATATGGTTTACGTTTGGACCGGGCTGACGCAGGCGATCGGACTGAAGTATTACGGCGTGCCCGGCATCGACATTCCGCCCGACCGCGGCTTTCAGTATCGCGAGCCGCCCGAAAATCAGGCGTTCATGCGGGCCGACGAGTACGATCAACTCATCGAAGACCCGACCGGGTTTTTGCTCAACGTTTGGCTGCCGCGAGTTTCCAAATTCGTTTGCAAGCAGGGCGAGCTGACGACCGAGGCGAACAATCTTTCGTTCCTCGAGGGCGGCATGGCGATGCTCGAATATTTCAACGCTTTCGGCGAGCAGGCCGCTCGGCTGCGGGCGGAGTCGGGCACGCCGGGTGCGATCTGCGGCATTTTCAAGGCCCCGATGGACATCATCGCCGACAAGCTGCGCGGCTATCTCGGCCTGGTTGAAGATTTGTTCGAGCGGCGCGACAAAGTCGTGGCGGCGTGCGAGGCGCTCATGCCGCACTTGCACCACGTCGCCCGAATGACCGCCGATCCGCAACGGCTCGTGCCGGTGGGTTATTGGATGCATCGCGGCGGCGTGCCGTTCGTGTCGCCCGAGATTTTTCAGAACATCTATTGGGCGACGGTCAAGCCGATTGTCGAATCACTTTGGGACGAAGGAATTCAGACGCTTTTTTACGCCGAGGGGAAGTGGGATCGTCACTTGTCGGCGTTCGCCGAATTGCCGTCCGGCAGCATTGCGTATCACGTCGATCAGGGCGACATTTTCGAGACGCATCGCGTGTTGGGCGAAAAGTTTTGCATTAGCGGCGGCGTGCCGAACGTGCTTTTGGCCTGCGGCTCGCCGGAAGATGTGCGGCAACACTGCAAGAAAATCATCGACGGCGTCGCCCGCGACGGCGGATACGTGATGGACGCCAGCGCGATCATTCAGAACGACGCCAAGGTGGAAAACGTCCGCGCGATGACCGATTTCACGCGGGAATACGGTGTTTATTCGTCAGGCGGCACGGCCGACGTGGTTTCGACGCCGGCCAACCCGGCGGCCCGCGGCCCCGTCGCGCCGCCGTTTCTCCACAACACCAACAAGCCGGCGGGCGTGTGCGTTCCGTGGGCCGACGAGCGCAAGCGATTGTCGGCGATTCCAGGTGACGAAAACGTCGTGCGGCAAGTTTCGGAACATATCGATGGTTTGGCGAATATGTATATTTGGCAAATTTTGCTCTCGTTTTGACAATAGTTCCCTCGCCCCTTGGAAAAGCGCCAGGGTGAGGGCGGCGATGGAAAACATTCCGGCGACTCGCGCGCCATTCCAGGCGTCACGAAGGTGTGGTAGAATCGGGGAATGCCTCACGATTCGTACACGCCGCACGATTTCGGTATTAGCCCGCTGATGTTCTACTATGAGGTCACGCTCGCGTGCGATCTCGTTTGCAAACACTGCCGGGCTTCGGCCCAAGAGCAGTCGGCGCCTGGCGAATTATCGACCGAACAGGCGAAAAAACTGCTCGAACAGGCGGCCACGTTTCTGCGAAAGCCCACGCTGGTCTTCACCGGCGGCGATCCGTTGAAACGGCCCGACCTGTTGGAATTGATTCGCCATGCCTCGATGTTGGGCTTGCAGCCGGCGCTCACGCCGTCGGCCACGCCGTTGGCCACGCGCGAGGCGTTCGAGCAAGTCCGCGCGGCAGGCATTCGGCACCTTGGCATCAGCCTCGACGGCGCTGACGCCGCGACACACGACGCCTTTCGCGGGGTGGAAGGCAGTTTTCAACGCACCATGCAAATGCTCGATTTTGCACGAGAACTGAAGATGCCCGTGCAGGTCAATACGACCGTCACGCGGCGCAACGTCTCGCAGATCGACGCGATCGCCGACCTTTTGGCGACGAAGGGTATCGCCATGTGGTCGGTTTTCTTCTTGGTCCCGGTCGGGCGCGGCATCGAGGAACAGCGGATTTCGCCGGCGGAATACGAAGCGGTGTTCGAGCGGCTTTGGCAACTTTCCAAGCGGCAGCCCTACGCGATCAAGACGACCGAGGCGCCACACTATCGGCGTTTCGTCTTGCAGCGCGGCGGCGATCCTCTGGCCGGGCCGGGAGAGACGATTCAGCATCAACAGGAGGCCACACTGCTGGATAAGCCAGCAGTGGCACCCGGCCGCAAGCGGCGTGCCCCGTTGGGCGTCGGTGACGGTCGCGGCGTGATGTTCGTCAGCCATACCGGCGAGATTTTTCCGGCCGGCTTTCTGCCCGTCTGCTGCGGACATTTTCCGGACGATTCGGTCGTCGAGGTGTATCAACATCATCCGGTTTTTCTGGCGTTGCGCGATCCCGACGGTTTTCGCGGCCGTTGCGGCGCGTGCGCATATCGCGACGTCTGCGGCGGCAGCCGATCCCGAGCCTACGCCCTGACAGGCGATTTTTTGGAAACTGACCCCGATTGTGAGTATGGTACGTGAAAGGAAAAAGCTGTCACGTTCGACACGACCGCTAAGAACCGAACTCCCAAGCGACGATCCGTACTCACTTTCCGGCGGTCGGCTGGAGTCGCCGCCCGGCCGACGCCGATAATTCCGCAAGAGACACTAGGTTCTCTCTCCCAGAAGGAGAGGGAGCAAAAAGGCGGAGGATTGCAACCATGTGGCGGGCGTTTTTCCTGGCGATCGGCTTCTTTTTGATACTCCTGGGCGTGCAGTGCCTCGGCGTGGAAAAAGTCAATCTGAAGGCTCGCAGCGAGCCGGAACCGACGCTTTTTTCGTTTGATTCACAGCCGGGCCCGCAAAAAGAGGTTGTTCCGCCATCGTGGGCGCCGTGGAGTCTGCTTTCCTCCGGCGCGGTGATGTGCCTCTACTCGTTCACGATTCCTCGCCGCATCGGCGGAAACTAGGCTTTGTCGTAAAAAATGGCCGGATTATCGATTTTCCTCTTGCAATTTACCCAAAATTAGCCGAAGATAGTGCACATGAGCCAATTGCACACCTACTTCTGGTATTTTTATTTTACCCCCCGAAGTTTCGGGGTCGTAGGTGGAGTGTAAGTCAATTGGCACAATCCACGGAAGACCAAGTCCCGAGACCTTGATGAG
>CAZWNM010000347.1:0-3888 GCA_964635765.1 uncultured Planctomycetaceae bacterium
TTGCGTCATTTGCGTTCTCTGCGTCAAGTTTCCGGCGTGCAACAAAGAATGTCAGAAAATTTTTCTGTTCCCCGGGGTTGCAATTATTCGAGATTTCCATGAGAATGAGCGATTCGCCTGTAGGCGAATGAGTTGGTCTGCGCATCAGTTACGAGGACGCACATGGCGCTACAGTTGGCAGTTGAAGCACGGGATACCAAAGGCAAACACCGCAATCGTCGGCTCCGCGAGTCGGGCAAGATTCCCGCGGTGCTGTACGGACACGGTTTGGAAAGTGTGTCGTTGAGCGTCGGATCGGACGTTCTCACGGCGGCGATTCGGCACGGCAGCCGGTTGGTGAGCCTGGCCGGAGCGGTGAATGAATCGGCGTTCATCCGCGATTTGCAGTGGAACACGTGGGGGACGCACATCGTCCACGTCGATTTCACGCGGATTTCGGAGTTCGAGATCGTCGAGGTTCGCGTGCCGGTCGAGCTTCGCGGCGAGGCCCCCGGCGTTCGCGAGGGCGGCGTGGTCTCGCAATTGATTCACGAAGTCGAGCTTGCCTGCCCGGCGGCGGTGATTCCGGAAAAGTTGTATGTGAACATCAACCACTTGGAACTGAACGGCGAAGTGCGTTTGGCGAACCTCGAGGTTCCGGAAGGGGCCAAGATTTTGGCCGCCGACCTGGAAGCCGTGGCGGTTCACTGCGTCATTCCCGTCGAGTTGCCGGAAGAAGGCGCGGCCGAGGCCGTGCCTGGCGAGCCGGAAGTTATCGGCGCGAAGGCCGAAGAAGAGGAAGAGTCGGAGGAAAAATAGCAGCGTCGATTTTGGCGCGCAGGGGATTTTGGCGCGCGAGGGATTTTGGCGTGAGGGATTTTGCCGATGAAACTCGTGGTTGGTCTAGGGAATCCGGGCCGGCGCTACGAGGGGACGCGGCACAACATTGGCTATGCCGTTTTGGCGGAAGTGGCGCGTTTTCATGCCGTTTCCGCGCCGAAAACGCGGTTTCGCGGCGAGACGGTCGAGGCCGACCTCGGCGGTCAAAAGGCCCTGTTGCTAAGCCCCACGACCTTTATGAACTTGAGCGGGGCGAGTGTTCAAGAGGCAATGAGTTTTTATAAATTGCCGACCGAAGACTTGCTGGTCCTTTGCGACGACCTGAACCTGCCGATGGGCAAACTGCGGTTTCGGCCGGGTGGCTCGGCCGGCGGACAAAAAGGACTGGAAAACATTATCGAGCGTTTGGGCACGGACGAGTTCGCACGGCTGCGGGTCGGAATCGACGCTGCGCCGCCGGGCTGGAATTGGGCCGACTACGTGTTGGCGAAGTTCAAGCCGGGCGAGTTGCCCGTCGTTGAAGAGGCCATCGGGCAAGCGGCCGACGCCGTCGTCGCCTGGGCCTGCAAGGGCGTCGAGTTTTGCATGAATCAGTACAACGGAACTTCATGTCAATAAGAGATAAGTAAGAGCATTTCTGAGGAGTTTTATCTTGGCCGCGATCGTCTACGAAGGCATGTTTATCCTGGACTCCAACCGTTTCGGGCGGGATCACGAAATGGTGTCGGGCCAAATTCCCGCCATGATCGAAAAACTCGGCGGCGAAATCCTCGTCAGCCGTCTTTGGGAAGAACGCCGACTTGCCTACGCCATCAAGGGCCAGCGCAAGGGCGCCTACTGGCTGACGTACTTCCGTCTCGATGGCGAAAAATTGGTCGAGCTCCAGCGGCAATGCCAAATCACCGATGACATCCTTCGCGTGTTGTTTTTGAAAGTCAATCCGCGAATCGTCGATGCGTTGGTCGCCCATGCGTTGTCGGCGCCGGCCGTCGCAGGCGTCGTCGGCGAGGAGCCGGTCGCGGCCGTGGTTCCGGTCTTGGACGAACTGGAAGACGCCATTCCCATCGTCGATGCCGTGGAAGGCGTCGTCGAGGATGACGAGTAACGATAACCGACGCGCGACGACCCGCAGGGAGCGATCCTCATGGCCAGTTTCAACCGCGTAATTCTGATTGGCAATTTAACCCGCGACATCGAGTTGCGCTATCTCCAAAGCGGCATGGCGGTCGCCGATGTCGGTTTGGCGGTGAACGAAAAGCGGAAAAACGCTAATGGCGAGTGGATCGAGGAGACGACGTTCGTCGACGTCACGGTTTGGGGGCGAACGGCCGAAGTAATGAGCGAGTATCTCAGCAAGGGTTCGCCGGTCTTTATTGAAGGCCGATTGAAATACGATACGTGGGAGGGGCAAGACGGCCAAAAGCGATCGAAGTTGAAGGTCACATGCGATCGAATGCAATTGATCGGCGCGCCTCGCGGTCAGGGCGGTCAAGGCGGCTCGCCGCGCCCGTCGCAACAGGCTCCGCAACGCGCTCAAGCTCAGGGTTCCCAAAACAATCAAGATTCGCAGTTTAGCCAAGCGGCTCCGCCGGACGAGTTTTTTGACGCTCCGCCCGCGGAACCGACCAGCGGCGGCGACGATATTCCTTTCTAGCACGACAAAGCGAGTTTAACGATGGTCAACGTCAGGACGAAAAAAGCAACCGTTCCGCATCGGAATAAGCGATTGCCCAAGGGCGAGCACGGCGGCATCGAACTGCTGCTGGTGCAGCCGGTCGAACACTTGGGCAAGCAGGGCGACGTGGTTGAAGTCAAGCACGGCTACGCCCTGAACTATTTGATTCCCCAGGGTTTAGCCACGATCGCCACGGACCACCACAAGCGGATGGTCGAAAAACATCGCGCCCAACTGGAAGCGATCGAGAAGGCTCGGCTCGCCGGCCTGCAAAGCCTTGCCGCCGATTTGGGGCGTCAAAGCATCACGATCGAGGCCAATGCGAACGACGAAGGCCATCTGTACGGCTCGGTCGGCGCGCCGGAAGTGGCGAATGCCTTGAAAAAGGCCAATTTCCACATCGCCGCCGATCAAGTTCGCCTAACCGGCCCGCTCAAGGAGTTGGGCCTGTACACGGTCAAAATTCATCTCGGCCACGAGGTCGAGGCCGAAGTCAAGGTTTGGGTGGTGCCGTCGGTCGTCGAAGACGCCGGCAAGTCGTCGTAAGGTTTCTCATTCCCAAGCAGAGATTAAATCGCACGCCTACGCTTGTCGTGGGCGTGTTTTTTTCTTGAGACGGGATATGATAGAATACGGAAGCGACGCTTGGAACCATCGAATGGGTCGTCAACGAAAAAAAAAGAATGTCACGGGATCTCGCCGGACGGGAAATCCAGCGGCCGATAAAAAAACGCCGGAGAAACGTTCGCTTGCGGCCGCCGTTTGCGTCTTTTTGGCGCTGGCCGTCTTCCTCGTTTTCGGCCAATCCGTGCGCCATGAATTCATCAACTTCGATGACCCCCTGTATGTTTCGGAAACGCCCCAGGTCACCGGCGGCCCGACGCTCGACGGCATCGCTTGGGCGTTCCACACCGATCGCGCCGGAAACTGGCATCCGCTCACGTGGCTTTCCCTCATGCTTGACGGCACGCTCAGCGGCACGCAACCTTGGGCGTATCATCTGACCAACGTGCTGCTGCACGCGACGGCGGCCGTCGTGCTGTTTCTCGCCCTTTGGCGAATGACCGGCGCCCTCTGGCCGGCCGCCTTTTGCGCCGCGTTGTTCGCCGTCCATCCGCTTCGCGCGGAATCGGTCGCTTGGATTTCAGAACGGAAAGACGTTTTGAGCGGACTGTTTTTCATGCTCGCGCTGGCGGCATACGTCGGCTACGTCCGGCGTCCTTCGCTGGTTCGCTATTTGGCCGTGACGGCTTGTTTCGTGTTTGGCCTGATGTCGAAACCGGCCGTCGTTACGCTTCCGTTCGTTCTGTTGTTGTTGGACTATTGGCCGCTTGGGAGAAGCAGACTAGGAGACTGGGAGACGGGGAGAATGGGAGACGAGGAGACGAGGAGAT
>CAZWNM010000348.1:0-2522 GCA_964635765.1 uncultured Planctomycetaceae bacterium
GGGCCTCGGGCCGAAGCCTTGCGCCGCCGCATTCCTTGCACCGCACTTCGCCGCGAAACGCCTCGAGCCGCTGCAGCCGCGTCTCGCTGGCCGTCGTGGCGTAGTCCTTTTCGAGCATTTCCAAAATGCCGCCGAACTGCCGGCCGTCGCCGTGCAATAGCTGGTCGCGGTGCTTTTCGGAAAGTGAACCCAACGGCGATTGCCAGCGGATGCCGAGTTTTTCCAAAAAACGCTCGACGTGCTGCCGATGTTTTCGCAACGCCGCCGGCGTTTCGCCCTTCCACGGCGCCACCGCGCCGGCCGCAAGCGAAAGGCCGAAGTCGGGCAACGCCAATTCGGGGTCGAACGCCG
Source organism: uncultured Planctomycetaceae bacterium (assembly GCA_964635765.1). Lineage (GTDB taxonomy): Bacteria > Planctomycetota > Planctomycetia > Pirellulales > Thermoguttaceae. The sequence continues at coordinate 352 of CAZWNM010000348.1, forward strand.
TGCGCGCGCCAAGCCCTTCGCACGCCGGACACGCCCCATACGGACTGTTGAAACTGAACGTGCGCGGCTCCAATTCCTCGTAACTGATTTTGCAATTCGGGCAAGCGTAAATCGTGCTGAAGAGCCGATCGTGCCACACGCTGCCGGCCGCGGTTTTTGTTTCGTGCGAAACCACGACCAAGCCGTCGCCGTGCTGAATGGCCAAATGAACCGACTCGGCGATTCGATCCTGCACGCCCTCGCGCACCACCACGCGGTCGATCACCGCCTCGATGTTGTGCGTTTTTTTCGGCGCAAGCTCGGGCGGAGCGCCGACATCGACGACTTGGCCGTCAACCCTCGCCCGCAAAAATCCCGCCTTGCGAATGGCCTCGAACACGTCTTGATGTTCGCCGCGCCGGCCGCGAACCATTGGCGCGAGGATGACCGCCCTGGTGCCGGCGTGGAGTTCGACGAGCGACTCGATGATTTGCTCGGGCGTTTGCTGGCGAATGGGCTCGCCACACTGGTAGCACGACGGCTCGCCAAGCCGGGCGAAAAGCAGCCGCAGATAATCGTAGATTTCCGTGACCGTGGCCACGGTGCTTCGCGGATTGTGGCTGCCGGCCCGCTGGTCGATCGAAACGGTCGGCTGAAGCCCCTCGATCAGATCGACATCGGGCCGTTCGAGTTGATGCAAAAATTGCCGGGCGTAGGTCGAAAGGCTTTCGATGTACTGGCGTTGCCCCTCGGCGTAAAGGGTATCGAAGGCCAAGGAGCTTTTGCCCGACCCGCTGGGACCGGTGAGGACGACGAAACGGTCTCGGGGAATATCGAGATCGAGATTTTGCAGATTGTGCATTCGCGCGCCGCGGATGCGAATGCAGTCGTCGGCGTCGTTGAGCGAAGTTTGCATCGGAATGGGCGGTTGCAATGTCAGAGAATCAAGACGCTGTTTCCATGTCGTTGAATAGCCGATGTTTCTTATGGCCCGCCATGACGCCCGACACGATCAACGCGGCGCCAATGAGAAAGACAATGCCGGCGATGGATTCCCAAATGTGGAATTGGAGCAAGGCGGCCGTGTATTGCTGATCGGCCCGGCGGTCGAGCCCCTGCTTCGCTTGGTTCCAATAGAACCACGTTTGCGCCGGTTGAAAAGTTTGCGTGACCAGCAGCAATCGAGCTGGATCCATGACGTCGGCCGCGGCAATCGGACGGCCGAATGACCACAATATTATTGCAATAATCGCCGCAACGGTCGCCAGGATGGAACCGACCATGACAAGCTTTTGCTGTGCCCCCCAGGCTGGCCCATCGGCCGTGTCCGTCGGCGGCTCGGCGTCGGCCGGTTCCAAGGCGGTGATTCCGAGCATGGTCGGAATCGGCAGCGACGTTCCGCAGCAGCACACGACGGTTTCGCCCGCCTGACGCGGCTCGATGACGACCGATTGTCCGCAACGGCACGGCAGTAAATATTTTTGGCTCACGAAATGGTTTTCCGCAGGGAGATTGTTGATGGACGACAACCTATCATTCTAACACATTGGCGTCAGGTTTTCACCTCGGGCGGAATCCGCTCGAAAACGACCCGAAACGCCCGATAACCATCGGCTAACTGTTTGGCGTAAAGCTCGCCGAGCTCCGCTCGCAGGGCGTCGGCCGAGTCGAAACCGTCGGGCTTGGCGTCCGCGTCGGTAAGCTGGTCCAGCTCGACCTCGTCCACGGCCGTCAGGCGAATGTATCCGACGCCGGGAATATAGCTCCGCTGGCCGGTCCGCATCCGCCGATGCGTCCAAAGCCGAATGGTTTGCGTCTTTTCGCCCGCCCGAATGGCGTCTAAGAACTTTTTCTTGAACAAAAGCATGGCTTCAAGTTACTAGGAAAACGGTGGGGGAGTCAAGCGGGCCGTGCCGACAAAAACGTCTGTAACGACTGTTTCGCCGGCCTGCGGCCATCGTGCGCGTTCGCGGCGGTTTTTGCTCAGCGCAACCGGAAAATCCGGCCGATCGGTCCACATAGGTGTGATTATCGCGGATAGTCGGCCTTGCATGGTTCAACCGTAAATTCCGGCGAAAAGAACTGATGAAACAAACTTTGCGGATTTTAACGGCTGTGCTGGCAACAACGACGCTGGCGGCGGCGTTTGGCGGCGTTGCAACGCTGCACGGGCAAGAATTGTCGCTGGGCGA
>CAZWNM010000348.1:2532-3877 GCA_964635765.1 uncultured Planctomycetaceae bacterium
GCCTCCGCCTGCCGCCAACGCCAACGCGCTGTTGGAACCGGAACCGGGCGTGCCGTCGCTGTTCCTTCAACCGCTTCCGCCGATCGACGGCATTCGGCCGTTGCCGTCGGCCGACGCGCAACCGCCGGCGAAAGCCGCCGCGCCCATCTTGGAGCGAAAAGCCGCGGCGCCGGTCGCCGCGCGGTCGGAGCAGATGGAACAAATCGCCCGGCAAGCCGACCAACAAACGCGGCACGGCTTCGAGCTAGCCGGCCGCGGCGCCTATTTCGCCGCCAGGGCCGAATTCTTGGGCTCGCTCAAATTGGTTGCGGAAGGTTTGGACACCGAGGAGAAGTCCGACGTTCACGGCCGTGCGCTGGCGGCCGCGTTGACGGCGATGCGGGAAGCGGAAGATTTCCTGCCGCGCGGTTCGCAGTTGGAGGCCGAGCCAAACGTCGTCAGTCTCGCGGCTTCGCACTCCACGCCGATTTTGAAAAACGAACTGAAAAACGAACAGACAAAAATCACGTCGATGACGGCGCTCCAGCGCTACATGACCTACGCCCAGGAGCAATTCGCGGCGGCGGCAGGGCAGGAAGTCGCCGGATCGGTCGCGCTCCATGCGTTGGGCAAGCTGCACGTCGCCATGGCGAAAAAGAAAGTTGGGCTGATCGCGGCGGCCGAGCCGAAAGCGATGGTGTTCTATCAGGCCGCGCTGTTGGCCGATCCGAAAAATTACATGGCGGCGAACGATCTCGGCGTGTTGTTGGCCCAATGCGGAAATTATGCCGCGGCCCGCGCGACGCTCGAACACAGCCTTGCGCTCTCGCAACAGTCGGCCACGTGGCGCAATTTGGCCGTGGTGTATCGGCAGGAAAATATGACGCCGCAAGCCGACCGAGCCGATCGGCAGGCGACGGCGATGCAGCAAGCCGAACTCGCCCGACGCAAACAAATTTTTGGCACGGCCGCCGAAAACGTCCGCTGGACCGATCCGCAGGCATTCGCGCAAACGTCGTCGAACACGCCGGACTCTCCTGGCGCAACTCCGCAACCGTCGGCGCAAGCGACCGACTCAAACCGCTCAACGGGCAGTGCGGCCCAATCGACCGGCGCGACGGCAGCTCGGCCGAGCACCGCCGAGCGGATGTCGTGGGGATCGAGCAATCAACGATAGAGAAGATCATACGCCCATGAAACAAGCGATTTCCTTTTTTCGCATTTTCCAATCGATCATCGTCCGGCGACGGTTCCGATGGCATTTCGTGTTGCCGTTGATGGCCGTGGTCGCTGCGGCCTCGTGGTACGTCGAAGCAAGGACGCAAACCGCCATCGCCGCGCCGAACGCGCCCGCCCCCGCCAAGCC
>CAZWNM010000349.1:0-3870 GCA_964635765.1 uncultured Planctomycetaceae bacterium
GCGGCGGCGGATCGGCTGCCATTGCAACAAGAATCCCAACACGAGCAGCAGCGGCGCCATGCGATAGGGCCATGTGGCGAACAACACGGCGGGCAACAGCAACAACATCGGAATCCATCGCGAGGCCGACGACGTTTTCGGCTCTTGCCCGTCCTCGGATGTCGCGTCGCCCAACAACGCGACGGCGGCCGCCACAACGACAATCCATGCGCCTGGAGCAGCCGGATAGAAATAATCGAGCCCCAGCAGCCACGAGACGGCCAACAGCGCCGTGCCGATCCAAAAACGAATCATGTTTCGTCCTCCGTCGGCGAGTCGGCGGGCAAATCCCAGGGTTTTTGGCCCGGCACGACGCGGCTCAACAACCATCGCCAGAAAAGAATCCGGCTGGAAATCGACCGGCCCTCTGGCTCGATGTTTTCGTTGACGGCGAAAAAAGTGTCGCCGATGACGACCACGCTGCCGCCCAATTCCGCCAGGCTGACGATGATCGGCTGCGGATTCTTGCCTTGCTCATCGCTCCAAACGCTCCACGGCAAGCCGTCGGGCGATTGGCATTCGACTGGCCATGCCGCGTAATAACAAAATCGCCGATTGCTTTCATCCATGCGACCGTATTGAACGCCGAGCGGGGCCGGTTCACGTGCCGTCTCGCCGGGCGCGACCGGCGAGGGCGGGACCGTGAAATTCAAATCGGCCAAAAGCGGCGCGATGGGCCGCGCGTGTTCCGCGCCGACCATGCACAAGAACGTTCCGCCGCCGCCGAGGAATTGTTTCACGGCCGCGCATTCGGCCGACGAAAATTCGCGGCCCGGCCCGATCGAAACCAACAGCCCGGCGCGTTCCAACCGCTCCGGCGTCGCATCGTATGCGAATAGCGGCAAATAGCCTTGCCGCATGAGCGTTTGCAGGAAATCGAGCAAGCCGCGCTTGCCGTGCGGATCGGCGTCGTACGCTTCCAGATGCGAGGCGTCGATGTAGGCGATATTATTGGCGCCGTCAGCGGAATGTTCGCGGCCGTCTGGCAAGACGCGGCCCGACCATTGCGAAACGGCGATGCAACACAACAACGCGACGGACAAAACCGTGGACGCAAGCATGATTTGCCACGCCGCCGGCCGGCCGGCCAGTAGTGCCACCAGCGCCGTCAGCGAAAAAAGGCCGAGCAATTGCCGCCAAACGTCTTGCGAACACGCCGCTTCGTTGGCCAAATAGCCGAACAGTCGGCCGACGAACGGATAGGCGTTCGGCAGCGAATCGTTTTGAAGCGGCGAAGCGTCGGCGAGCGTGAAGACGCGGCCGCGGCCGAGCGGCTCTTCGGCGGCCAAGACAAGATCGCCGAGCGGCTTGCCGGCGTTGTAATACGAAACGCCGCTCAACGCCGCGCTGCTGCCCGGATCGCTCCAGCCCCAGCGTCCGACCAAAACCGGCCGGGCCGACCAACCCGTGCGGATCGAGGAACCCAATTGGACGCCAAATTTGTTTCTCGCGTCGTCGATGCCGGCGACGGCCGGATGCAATGTCGCGTCGTACGATTGCTCCCAGCCGCCGGTTCGCGTGACGGCCGTATCGTTGCGAACCGTCATCGCCGAGGGCTTTAGCAGTTCATTGAAAACGCTCGACGCATCGCCCGGCTCGGCGACCAGCAAGAGCGACCCGCCGCGTTCGACGTAAGCCCAGACTCGTTCCAAGGTTTCTTTCGGCCACGGCTGATTGGGATGAATCAACAGCAAAACGTCGGCCGTGGCGAGGTCTTCGCTGGAAAGGTTTTTCGATACGACGAAATTGCCGCCCAAACTCTTGACGAACGTAGGCAGCATTCCGTACAAACCGGCCTCCGACGAGCCGTATTCCGGCTTGAGCCAGTTGAGATTGCCTTTTTCATAGGCGACAATCGTTTTGCCCTTCAGATTTGAACTGTTTGTGGCCCAAGCGATGGAAGCCGCGGCCATGACGGCCAGCAAGGTTGGGCAAAAATTAAACAGCATGTCTTTTACCAGCACGAAGCCGGGTATGTCCTCCTTCGCTTCCTTCTCCTTCTGCCGCTCCAATTCACGCGGATCGATTTCGACGATCGGCAGCCACGGCGCGACGCCGACCATGGCAGCAACGATGCCGCAGTGAATCAACATCGCCATGAGTGGCATGTTCCATGGGATCAGCGATCGCAGACCGTTGCTCCACGTCCAAACGCCAACGTTGTTCATATCCGACTTCGGCGTTACAACCATCTCGGGCAAGAGGTTGGTCAACTTTTCCGAATACGCAAGCAACATCAAATACACAAGATGGCCAAAGATAATGGCGACCGCCGCCCAAACGGCGCGACGCCGACGCGGCGGCGGCGTGTAAAGCAGCAAGGCGATGTAAACTGTGCCGACGAAAACCAGAAAATCGACGCCGCCGAATGTCGCGCCGACTTCCAATCGCTGGCCCGTCAGCAGGCCGGCAATCGAGCCGAGCAGCCAGCCGAGGCGATCGGCGGCGGTCCAAATCAACGGAATCGCGGCACATGCCAAGCGGAAACAGCCGAGCGTTGTTGCACCCAACGCGGCAATGAACAGAAGGCGATTCGTTTGGCCGCGGTTGATTTGTGCAAGGGCGGCCAACACCACGGCAACGGCCAGAACATTGACGGCTGGGACGGTTGAGGCGGTGAAGCAGGCGGCGACGCCGGCGCCAATTGCGAAGATTGCCCAAGTTCCGAAATTTCGGCTGTTTTCAGGCCATGCGGCGATGATGGCGACGGCCAGTGCGAGCCAAGTGAACGTGTGTTGTAGCGGATGGGCGAGCAGACCGGTCGAGCCGGCGGCGAACCACGCGGCGATCATGCCGGCCGTGAGCGCGACGATCGCGCGGCCGGGCATGGTTGCGCACGGCATTTGCGACTCTTCCTCTGTGTGGTTCCAATCGCCGTTGAATGCTGTCGTTGTCATACTACGTCATCCATGAGCCATGACGTAGTATGTTCTCGTCGGCGTCGTTCGACAAGGGGAGGCTACTTTGCTTGCTTGAGCAAAATCCGGCTGTCGGCGACCGAGCAGCCTTCGCCCTTCGCATGAACGATCAAAGGATTGATGTCCAGCTCGGCGATCTCGGGATGGTTGCAAACCATCGTCGAAAGACGCAGCAGCGTATCGATGATCGCGTCGATGTCGGACGGCGGCGCGCCACGGAATCCGTCGAGCACCTTGAAGGCATGAATCTGACGCACCATTTTTTCGGCCGAGATTTTCCACATCGGGGCCAAACGGAACGAGACGTCCTTGAGGACTTCGACCAACGTGCCTCCGAGACCGAACATCACCAACGGTCCGAAACGGTCGTCGCGGTTGCAGCCCAAAATGACTTCGACGCCTTTGCGGGCCATTTCCTCGATCAAGATGCCGTCAACCTTGGCGCCGGGCGCCGCCTTTTGCACGTTGTCGAAAATCTTTTGGTACGTCGCCTTGGCTTCCGCGCCGCCGCGGACGTTCAGGATGACTCCGCCGGCGTCGAACTTGTGAACCACGTCGGCCGACATGACTTTCAACACGCAGGCTGTGCCGAACGAATCGACGATCTTCGCGGCCTCGTCAGCATTCTTTGCGATGCCGCTCTTCAACAACGGCATGCCGTAGCACGCAAAAATCGCGCGGCAATCGGCTTGCGTCAAATACTTTTTCTCTTCGCCCTTCAATTGATCGGCGATGAGTTTTCGGGCTTTGGCGGCGTCAACGTCCTTGAACACCGGCATTTCGCGGTCGCCAAGCTCTTGGGTCGCCACCAGCGTGTGGGCGGCGGCAAGACTCTTCATACCGTCTTCGGGAATCGTGTACGTCGGGATGCCGGCGTCGCGCAGGGCGTGAACGCCGGGAGCCACGTCGCGGG
>CAZWNM010000350.1:0-3868 GCA_964635765.1 uncultured Planctomycetaceae bacterium
CGAATCGCTCGGCCAGCTTGCTGCAATCGACATCGCACCGACTGCGGAAGCTGATCTTGATTCCGCCGGTCGGCTGCTCGACGAAAATCGCCGCCGCTTGCGTGCCGCCGACCGAGAGGGTCATGTTAATGATGTCTTCGCTGTCGGACGGCAACGCCCCGGACGCCGTGAAATCGGATTGCGTAAGCCAAGTGTAAATCATTCGGCCGTTCAAGTCGGTTTGCGAATTGGCCAAGGCGCGGCCGATCAGCCGCAGCCGGGCGTGCGTGTCGTTCTCGTATAGCTCCTTGTAAAGCAGATCGGGCGACGCACCCGCCTCGACCAGCCGGGCGGCCAATCGCAACGTGCCCGGCGTCGTCGAACTGAACCGGAACCAGCCGGTGTCGGTCGTCAACGCCACGAACGCCGGCAGCGCGACCTCGCGGCCGACCGGCACGCCCAAGGCGTCGGCCGCCTCGATGACCAATCGGCCCGTCGCTTCGGCCTCGGGATTTTTGAAATCTTCCGCGCCGAGATCGTCGCCGCTCACGTGATGGTCGATTACCGCCTTGACGGCCTTCGTCATTTTCACCACGTCGCTCATCACGCCCAACTGCGCCCAGGCCGACGTGTCGAGTATGATCAGCGCCTCGCGATCGGCGAGTTGCGAAGCCGGAATGTCAACGCCGAGTTGCTTGAGTTTGCCGTCGGGATCGAGAAACCGAAGCGTCGGCGGCACCGCGAAGGCGTTGCAGATCAACACGTCCTTGCCGAGCGATTCGAGAATCGAGGCCATCGCCAATTCGCTGCCCAAGGCGTCGCCGTCCGGGCGAACGTGCGTCGTCAGCACGAATCGCCGGTTGGCGAGAACGATTTCAACAAAGCGGGACCAATCGGGCATGGGTTACAGTTTGCGTCGGGGGGTTAAGCGTTGACGATTTCCAGCGTTCGCACGATGTCGCGGGTCAGTTGGATCTTTAACGCGGCGACGCCGTCGAATCGTATAATGTCTCTTAATCGGGCCAAGAAGTCAACCTGGATCGGCTGATCGTAAATAGCGCCCTGAAATCCGATAATGTGGACTTCCACCTTCCATTGCCCTTCGTCGAACGTCGGATTCGACCCCAAACTGACGGCGGCCGGATGCCAGCAGTTTTCAACCAACGCTCGGGCGGCGTAAATGCCTTCGCCGGGCATCAGCGTATCGATGCTGCCGATGTTTGCCGTCGGGAAACCGATCGTCGCGCCGCGGCTCACGCCGTGAATTACCATGCCGCGAATCCGATACGGCCGTCCGAGCATCGCGCGGGCTTTGTCCAATCGACCGCCCATAACCAGCGACCGAACGCGCGAGCTCGACACGATTTTCCCCCCGATTTCGACCGGCGCGGCCACCTCGAACGGCATGGCCGCCTCCTCGCAAAGCCGGCGCAGCGATTCGACGTTGCCCGACCGATTCCGGCCGAAAAAAAAGTTCGGCCCCTCGACCATCGCTCGGGCGTTCAGGCGGCCGCGCACCACGTCGTCGAAAAACTCGCGGGCTTCCATTTCCAAAAAAGCGCGGTCGGTTGGATAAACCAGCACGGCGTCGGCGCCGAGTTCTTCGAGGATTTCGAGCTTCCGGTCGAGCCACAAAAGCGGCTCGGGCGCGGCCTCGGGCCGAAGCACGCGCGCCGGCGGCGGATCGAACGTGAAAACAATGGCCGGGCCGCCGACCGATCGCGCCATGACGCGCAATCGCTCGACCAATCGGGCGTGGCCCAGATGCACGCCGTCGAAATTGCCGATGGCCGCCGCGCCGCCGCGAAGCGTTTCGGGAAAATCGTCAAGACTGCGAAGGAAGATCATGCGGGAAGGATTTTTTCGGGCCTCGCCAAGGAAAGTTCATCATAGTTGCGTTTCCGGCTATCGTCAAGGTGGGCAATTCGGACCTGATTGGCGAGCTGGCGAATTTATGCTAGGATAAAGAGACGCTGAAAAAAGGAATAGAACATGCCGACGCTTTCGATGTTTTATGGAATCGTGATCCGCATGTATTGTGACCGAAAGGAACACAATCCACCGCATTTTCACGCCTATTATCAGGAACACACGGCGGTGGTGGACGTTCGGCGATGTGAAATCACTTCCGGAGTTTGCCCGCCAAACAATCTCGTTTGGTGCTGGCCTGGGCGGAACTGCACCAGGAAGACCTGCTTGCGGATTGGGAGTTGGCATCCAACGGAGAATTGCCTTTTCGGATTGATCCTTTGCGTTAAAACCATTTTGAGTTTTGGGAAAACCACCATGAATCCTCGCATCAAGGCCGTTGCTGCTTTGCCCGACTTTCGGCTGTTGCTGACGTTCGATAACGCTGAAGAACGGATTTTCGATATGAGACCGTATTTGACGAACGGTGTGTTCGCCGAATTGGCGGACGAATCGCTTTTTCGCTCGGTGCATGTCTGCTTCGACACGGTGGAATGGGGCAACGGAGCCGACCTGTGCCCGGAAGTGTTGTATGCTGAAAGCGAAGCGGCCGAACACGCTGGAGCGGAGCCGTAGTGCGGGTTGTGCTTTAGCGCGATCTACGGATTTTCACCGCCCGTCGGATGCGATTCGCCGAGTTTTCGGATTTGATCGCGGAGCCCGGCGGCTTCCTCGAACTCTTCGGCGGCGACGGCGGCATCGAGTTTTTGGCGGAGAATTTCAGCGTTGGTTTTCGGACGCGACGCCGTCGCACGCTGCCATTTCTCGACCACTTCTTCCCGCCATCGTTCCAAACTGACCAGTTCGACGCATTCCTCGGCGCGCTGGCTTTGGTCGTAGTCATCCAAAAACTCGCGGATGCCCTCAATACCGGCGTCGATCGCTTCGATGCCCTCCTCGTACTGCCGCCGTTCGATAAGCGGCGTGCCGGTCGCTCGGGCGAGCATCATCAAGCCGTACGGCCGCCATTGGTCGAATTGGACTTTGTGGCGGTCGTCTTGGGCGTGCGCGCGAACGAATGCGAACAGACGCAAGTTGCGCATCGTGTCGCGGGCGCAAAGATCGTAGAGGCCAAGGTGCCAAAAACTCAAATACCGATGATAATACTGCACCGCCTCACGCCACAACCGCAGGCAGTCTTCCTCACCGAGTACGAACGGCGCCGCATCGAGATGCGTTTCATCGTGCTGCCGCCGCCGGTGTTGGCAATACTCGAACCATGACTCAAAACCTTCGGGCCGGTCGCCGTCCGGGCGGCCGTCCATTTCCATCTGCAAGATGCCGAGATCGACCCGAAGTTGGATTTTCGGCCGCCCGTCGTCGCCCGATACAACCCGAACCAATACCTCGTCGGGCTGAAACGGCCACTCATTCAGAAATTGCGACAGATCGACAGGCATGTCGGCATTGTACGGGAAGAAAGGTGGCAGGGGAAGGGAGCCGCGGAGGCTAGTCTCCCTGTCCCACGCCTTCGCGCCCGAGCGGCCCCATCACCTTCGTATTCCGATCGACGGCCAGCACGATAGTGCGCTGCTGGCCACCGTCGCGGCTGCTGGCCACCATAGGCAACACGTGCCGTCGGTCGGGCAGATTGAACCGCACGGCAAACGTGCCGTCGCTGCGAATTTTTACCGGTTCGCCCCGCAACGTCACGTGAGCATCAGGCCGCGTGATGCCATGGACGATCAACTCGGTATCCACCTGGAACTCGAAGTTCGAGTCTCCATCCTCATCGCCGGACGTGCCAGGCAGGAATGAGCTGGCAACCGAATCGGTCATCGGCCGTTGGAGACGTTCCTCGAACACCTCCTTCAACTCGCCGTTGGTCGCCGGCTCGCTATAGCCGCCGCTTAGGGCGAAAATCCGGTCGTAATCCTTCGCCACCTCCGACCAGTTCTTGTCGAAGGCGTCGCCAGCAGTG
>CAZWNM010000351.1:0-3864 GCA_964635765.1 uncultured Planctomycetaceae bacterium
CTAGTCCCTTTTAAAACAGTCCGACGATTTGCTCGTTTTCGTCGATGTCGATGCTCTCCGCCGCGGGAACCTTCGGCAAGCCGGGCATCGTCATGATGTCGCCCGTCAATACTACCACAAAACCGGCTCCTGCGGAAACCATCACGTCGCGCAGCGGCACGTCAAAATTTTTCGGCCGCCCGACCAATTGCGGATCAGTCGAGAGCGAATACTGCGTTTTTGCCATGCAAATCGGCAATTCGCCGAACCCGGCTTCCTGAAGCTGATGGAACTTGTCGCGGAGTTTTTTGTCGGCCAGCACGTCGGTAGCCCCATAAATCTCGCGGCATATAATGCCGACTTTCTGCCAAAGCGTGCAGGTGTCGGGATACAGGAGCGAAAAATCGGTCTTTGTGTTTTCCACCACCTCGACCACCGCGTGGGCAAGCTCCTCGGCGCCGGCGCCGCCGCGCGCCCAATGGTCGGCCGTGATGATTTTGACCGAAAGGTACGCGCACTTATCTTTGATGAATTGGATTTCCTGCTCGGTGTCGCCGTCGAAATGATTGATGGCCACGACGACCGGCAGGCCGAAGCGGTGGATGTTTTCGATGTGCTTTTTGAGGTTTTCGATGCCCTTGTCGAGCGATTCGACGTTCGGCTTGCCGAGTTCCTTGAGTGGCACGCCGCCGTGGAGTTTCAACGCCCGGACCGTGGCCACGATGACCACCGCGCTCGGTTTGATGCCTGCCTTGCGGCACTTGATGTCGAGAAATTTCTCGGCACCAAGGTCGGCGCCGAAGCCGGCCTCCGTCACCGTGTAGTCGGAAAGCCGCATGGCAAGTTTCGTCGCCAGCACGCTGTTGCAGCCGTGGGCGATGTTGGCGAACGGGCCGCCGTGGATGATTGCCGGATTGTTTTCCAACGTCTGCACTAGGTTCGGCTTGATCGCGTGCGTCAGCAATGCAGTCATCGCGCCGTTGGCTTTCAGGTCGGCGGCCGTCACTGGTTTTCTGTCGCGGGTGTACGCCACGATGATCCGGCCGAGCCGCTCTTTCAATTCCTGAAGCGATTCCGACAGGCAGAAAACGGCCATGACTTCGGAGGCGACGGTGATGTCGTAGCCCGACTCGCGCGGCATGGAATTATTGACGCCGCCGAGGCCGACGATGACGTTTCGCAACGCCCGATCGTTCATATCGACCACGCGCCGCCACACGATTCGCCGCAGGTCGATGCCCAAGGCGTTGCCGTGATGGATGTGGTTGTCGAGCATGGCGGCCAGCAAGTTGTGGGCAAGCTCGATGGCGTGGAAGTCGCCGGTGAAGTGGAGGTTGATGTCTTCCATCGGCACGACTTGCGAGTATCCGCCGCCTGCGGCGCCGCCTTTCATGCCGAAACACGGACCCAACGAAGGCTCGCGAAGACAAACGGTCGTTTTCTTGCCGATGCGATTTAAGCCGTCGCAAAGGCCGATGCTCGTCGTCGTTTTTCCCTCGCCGGCCGGCGTCGGCGTGATGGCCGTCACTAAAATCAGCCGGCCCGTCGGTCGATCGGCCAATCGGCGATACAGGTCGAGCGAAATTTTCGCTTTATCTCGGCCGTAATGTTCCAAATCGTCGTCGGGAATGCCTAATTTCGCGGCGATTTCCTCGATCGGTTTCGCTTTTGCAGCACGGGCGATTTCAATATCAGGCGGAAGCGAGGGCATGAAATTAGGGGCTAGGGGCTAGGGATTAGAACGTGAAGCGGCGGGGCTTGCCCCGCGCGTTGCAATCTTTCAGTTTTCAACTCGTATAAAATTCTCTGACGCGCATCAGCACGTCGAATCCTTCGAGCTTCAGACATTCCTCGAGGCAAACCATCGCGGGATGATCGGGCGGAAGCAATTCGTAATTCCGCTTGACCGAACCGATCACCATGTCCAGCCCAAGCGGCATCACCTTCGTCAGGAAAGCGCTTTCGAGCGCGCCCTTGACCGGCGAACCGTCGGGCCGCTTCGGCGGAAGCATGACCGTGAAATTGCTCAAGCCGACCGAGGCGTGAAAACCGGCAAACGCTTTATCGGCGTGAATCAACTCCATCGCGGCGACCAGCCGGTGAATGTTGCCTTCCGAATCGGTGCCGATCGGAGCGATGCCGGGATCGATAATATAGTCGCCGTTGCCCGCGCCGGGGCAGCGTGCGAGAAATGTCTTGACCAATTGTTGGGCCGCCTCGAAAGTTTCCTGCGCAGTGCGGCAGGGCGTCGAGCGGCCGGCAATCACATTCTCGGAAACCAACAAAATCGGCTTGAACGGCTGAATCTTGTACAAATCGAACATGCCGGCGCGAAGGGCGCTGATGGAATTCAGGACGGGCTTCTTGCTGCCGGCCCGCGCTAAATCGTACGCCTTCAGGCCGGCTTCGGCGATGGCGGGATCGGGCGTGTCGATCGACAGCGGTTTTCCGGTCACGCCTTGAATCTTGCGGACCATGTCGGCCATGAACGCCGGCGACCGCGGCCCGATGTTCACGTCGATATACGCCGCGCCCTTTTCGTCCTGCATTTTGGCGAGTTCCAAAATGCCGTCGATGTCGCCGGCGTCGAACAGTTTCTTGGTCGACGGCACGGAATCGTTGATCGTTTCGCCGATAATCGTCAGGTTGGAAATCGCCATAATAAATCCTCTCATTAAAAACACAACTCACCACGGAGACACGGAGAACACGGAGACAGACAATAAAAATTAACCGCGAATAAACACGAATGGACGCGAATGAATGCAGATCAATGTAAAAATGCTAGTTGCCACTAGTTGCCGTCAAATAATTTTTGTCAATGCTCACCAGTGAAAATCAACTTTTTACAATCTATTCGCGTCCATTCGTGTTTATTCGTGGTTCATGGGTGTTTTTCATTCCTTCTCCGTATCCTCCGTGTCTCCGTGGTGATTTTTATTGTTCTTTTTCGGTTTGTTGCGGCGCGTTGTGGTCTCGATCCAAAAACGTGTTGGCCCAAGACGAGGTGTCCTTGAGTTCGGCGTTGTAGATCGTCACGGGCCGCTCCAGCATTTTCTCCGATTCGCCGAAAGTTTTCAACCGCTCGTAAATTCTCGCCCAAAAACACTCTTTGTCGTCCAATTCGCAGCGGCCGTCGGCCGAGCCGCCGCAAGGGCCGTTGCGGCCGCACTTCGAACAGGCGTGTTTGGGGCACAGATACGCGCAGTCGGGCAGGCTGCAATCGCCGCAATCCTTGCAGCCGTACATCGCCAACTTCGACGCCTTCTCGATGCGATACGCCATGCGGCTCAAAAAGCCCGGCTTTTTATCCCAACGCGCGTAAAGCCGCGTCAAATAGGGATACAACGCCTTGTCTCGCGTAAATGCCATTTTATGCACCCAGCGCGAAAGACGATAGACGAAGCCGGCCTCTTTCGACTTCGGCGGACTCTTGAGCGAAGCGAGATACGAACGATTGATGCGGCTCGCGTCGCTCATGCACGTGGCTCGGTCGTGATCGAACAAAAAAAACTCGTCCGGCTGCGAAAATTGAATCTCGCGGATGAAATCGCGCCAATCGTCCGGCTTGTAACTTTCGGCCAGTTCGATGATCGGGCCGAAACCGTCGGCGCGGTGAAGGCCGCCGATGTAGCCGGCCGCGAAACCAAGGCCCTTGAACACGGCTAATTGCTTGGCGGCCAATTCCTGGAAAAACCGCTTGCCCTTGTCCGGCCCGGCTGCATAGGTTTCGATTTTTCGCAGCAGTTCATTGCTGACCACGCAGCCTGCCAGCTTGCCGCTGTTGAACAGCTTGGCCACGCCCTTGGTGAGCAAATACACGTTGCCGATGATCGGAATGTTCGTGGTGCCGCGCGATTCGAGGAACAGCTTTACCTCGTGGAA
>CAZWNM010000352.1:0-3845 GCA_964635765.1 uncultured Planctomycetaceae bacterium
TCTTGGGGGATGTTACGCCAATAGGCCGCGTCGTTCAGAAAAACATCGGCGGTCGTTTCGCCCAACAGGCGGCGAGTTTCGGTATCCGCATCCGCGCCGAAAGCCTTCGTTTCATTTTCGTCGTAGGCACGTTCGATCAACTTTCCCTTGCCCGGCATGACCACGCCCGCCTTGCCGAAATGTCCCCAGCCGGCCGTGATGGAAAGATCATCCAATTCGCCGCCGCCGATTTTGGACGGCACGCCGATGGATTTCAACAACGGGTCGATTTTATCGCGTGTCACGCCCGGCACATCAATTTCGGTGTCAAGCAACGCCGCGATTTGTTCGCCCAACGCGGCCGACGCTTCCAACGCTTTACGCGAATTTGGCAGTGGAATGCGTGGCCAATCGCGTCGAATGCCGTCGGCGTTTTCGTTCAAATAGGCCGGGCTGTAGCCGATGGCCAGCGCGTGCATCCAAATCAATCCCGCCGTTTTCGCGTCGGCGTCGGGATTTTTGATTTTGACGGCGTGCAAATACTCGCGCGCCTGCGCCGACAAATTGGCCACCGGCTGGTCTTCTTCCGGCTTATCGCCCAAAGCGGCGAAGAGCGTTCGTTCCGCCTCTTTTTCAAGCCGCGACCCGTTTTTTAACAAAATTGGGAAATGCCGGGCGTGGCCCGAAATCGCGTCGTAGTCGCAAACAAGTTTTGAGAAGAAAAACGGCGGCCCTTCGGGCGATTTGTCGGCCGTGTCGCGCGTGATGAAAAACGAATTGCCCGAAAATCGCTGCTTGAGCAGCTGCGGACTCGGACGAGAAAACAAGGGCTGGATGTCTGCATCGAGATACGCCAATCGCATATCGAACGGCTTGAATGGGTAACGTACGATGTTTTCGGCCGAAAACGCTGTTTTTCCCGCCAATGCCGCGCGAGCTTCCTTCGCTCGAAATTCGCCCGACGACTCCATGAAACGAGGCTCAATGACACGAATTTCGCCGTCCTCAATTTTCGGGTCCAAGTAGGACTTCAGACAGTCGAAATCCTGGGCGTTCTTCGCAATTCGAATCAACGAATTGCTTCGCCGTTCCACGGGTCCATTGAATGGCGCAACCGCGCAAAGATCGGTAAGTTTTACCCAAGCATCGTAATGTTCTGCCACGTCTTCCGGCTGGAAGGAGAAGCGATTCTTCGCCGCCGGCTTGGCTTGTGCATAGGCCTTGTCGAATCGCTTGGCGGAAAGACTGTCGAGCAATTCGGCTCGCTTGTTTACACCCCAAAACTCGCGGAAACGGATAACCGGCTTCTTCTGTCGTGTCGGCTTGCGAACGACCACGCAAACCGCCGTGCCGACGCGGATACCTTCGCGGTTGGAGTCGGTGGAAAATACCGACGGATCGGGCTTGCCTTCGGGCGTCAGCTTTCCAGTCTCGCGGCTGTCGCCGTTCATGCAATCGAACCACAACTTGTCGAACTCGGTAAGAAATCGCTGCCGCATCACAACGAAGGATGGATCGCTCAAGTACGAAAAGTTCGAGATAAACGACACGACGCCGCGGCCGCTCATTTCGGCAATACGCCGCTCGGCCAGACGAAAGAAGCGGACGTAAAGATCGTCGAGATTGAACTTTTTGATGCCCCAGCCGCCGTCGCTCGTCGGCTTGTTCAAGTCTTTTTTATACGGTTCGACCAGCCCTTGCTCTTCCTCGGGACTTACGCCCGCAAAGGCGTTATAGGGCGGATTGCCGAGAATCACAAGAATTTTCTTGTCGCGTTTGATATGATCGGCCGCGTCGCGCTCTTCCTGCAACTCGGGGAAGAGAAGGTTCTTGGGATTTTTCGGCGGTTCCCAGCCGGTCAAGGAATTGGTCAGATACACGCCGACACGCTCGTTTTCCTTTTGCGTCAGTGGCGCGCCTTGGTTTTGCAACATCAGACCCAATTGCAGATGCGAAACTACGAACGGGGCGGGCATAATCTCGAAGCCGAACACGCGACTCATGGCTGCCTGTTTCAACTCGCGCGGCACCAAAGCGCCATGCCCCTTGTCGCGCAGCGTGGCCGCGATGCAGTGCAGCGTTTCGACCAAATACGCCCCGGTGCCGCAACAGGGATCGAGAATGACGACGTTCGGATCGGCTAGGCCGTCGGGTAAGTCAAGCTCCTCGCGCAACACTTGATCGACCCGCGCCACTTGATATTTGACGATCTCCGGCGGCGTATACCAAACGCCCAACGCCTTACGCAACTCCGGGTCGTAGGCTTCCAAGAAAGGTTCGTAAAAGTATTGAACCGCGTGCTCGTCCTCGAATCGACTGAAAAACTCGACGCGATCGACCCGGCCAAGCACGCCGGCGGCCCAATCCAACACCTCGACCAGCCCGAGCGGCTCCAACTTGCCTCGGGTCGCCACCTCATCGTACAACGTGTGAATAAAAGGGACGTGCAAGGTCCATGCGGCGGCGTGCCAATCGAACTGAGCGTTCGGGGCCGGACGGTCGCGGTGCCAGCGAACCCAGGCGGAAAAGACGCCGTAAAAAAGAGTTTGCACGAGCGTGGAACGAAAAAAATGCTCGCCTTGTTCCCCGATGAACTTCATGCCCAGGGCTTCTTCCAAGGCCGCGCGAACCGCTTGCAACGCCGGCAGTCGCTTTTGCAACTCGACTCGCGCGAGGGCGTCGCGGGCGTAGGACGCCAGGAACCACGCCACATCTTTCGGATTCGTCAGCGGCGCAGCGTGCAAGCAGGCGCGTTTCAGAAACTCGATGAATTGCCCGGCGCATTGCTGGGCCGTCGCGCGCGGATGCGCGGTTTTGACGCGCCAAAAATCCTGCTCGTCGTCGGCCAAACCAAAAGCTTCGCGTTCGATCGGTTCGCCCATCGGCCCGCGCTGGATGATCAAAAACCCGCGTAGATTCGTCACCAGCACGATACCGTACTGTTTCAGATACTTTTGGACTTGCTCCGACGCGGCAATCGTCCTGACATCGGGCTTGGTTCCCTTGACCTCAATGACGCCGCGAGCCGGAGGTTGACCGGGCTTTGGCTCGCCGTCGGTTTGACATTGATCGGCGGTATATAATCCGGCGTCGGGTATGCCCGCCCCTTGGTTCTTCGGGTTGATAATCGCGCGAACCTTGGGCTTGACCATCGCGCCGACGGCATTGAGCAGATTCGAGAATGCCGGATAGTAGGAGGTTTCGGGAACGGCGGCCCCGGTCGCATGAATGGCCGCCAGATCGGTCAGATATTGCTCGACCATGCAGCGAGCCACGTCGAAATCGTCGCGTCCGTGGGATTCCGCCGGGTCATTATTGTTTTTGCGTTTGGCCATGCTGTGGCTTCCATGTTTTTCGACATGCAAACCGACATTTTACCCTATCATAGAGGGATTGGGTAGAAGGCGATGGCCTATTTTTGGACGTGGTGGACCCAGGCGGGGGGTACGTTCAGCAAGACGGCGTCGCGGCGAATTTCGTGCGGATCGAACACCGCCTGCATGGCTCGGCCGATGCCGCGAAGCCTCGTTCGCTCCGCACGGCCGCTAACCAGCGTTCTTGCACGGCGGACGGCGATATACTCGAAAAAAGAGAGCGTGCCGCCGGGTTTTAGGAGATTCATCAACACGGCCAATATCCGCTCGACCGCGGCGGCCGAAAAATTATTGAACGGAAGGCCCGACACAATCACATCGTACTTTTTCTCGGCCGGAAGCTCTTCGACCGGACAATGCAGCACTCGGGCGCGGTCGGCAACCGCATGGAACGCCGGCTCTGATCGAAATCGGGCGTTGAGTTGCTCGACGAACGAATCGTTCAACTCCACAAGATCGAGAGCGTCGTCACGGCCCATGTCGGCGATGATT
>CAZWNM010000353.1:0-2486 GCA_964635765.1 uncultured Planctomycetaceae bacterium
GATCGAGCGCCTGCCGATTTTCCCGAATCGAGTCAACGTGCATTTCGTCGAGGTACAATCGCGCGGTGAAGTCGTCGTGCGCACGTGGGAGCGCGGCAGCGGAATTACGCTGGCTTGCGGCACCGGCGCGTGTTCGGTGTGCGTGGCCGGCGTGCTGAGCGGTCGCACCGATCGAAAATTGCTGGAACACCTTCCCGGCGGCGATCTGGAACTCGATTGGGCCTCGAACAATCACGTTTATATGACCGGCGAAGCGGTCGAAGTTTTTAGCGGAGAGTGGGAATAAGGAACTATCTCGTGAGCCTTTTTTTGTGGCACAGCCGCCCTCGGCTGCGCTAGGCAAATTGCACAGCCGAGGGCGGTTGTGCCACAAGGAGCAATCATGGCTATCAAGCGGATTTTGATGTTGGTCGGCGATTTCGTCGAAGATTATGAGGCAATGGTTCCGTATCAGATGCTCGTGATGGTCGGGCATCAGGTCGATAGGGTCTGCCCCGACAAGAAATCCGGCGACACCGTGCGCACGGCGATTCACGATTTCGAGGGCGATCAGACGTATAGCGAAAAGCCCGGCCATCGGTTCGCCATTACCGCCGATTTCGACGCGGTTCGCACATCCGATTACGACGCGCTGGTGATACCCGGCGGCCGCGCGCCGGAGTATTTGCGGCTCGACGCCCGGGTGTTGGAAATCGTGCATGAATTCGCCGCGGCCGGCAAGCCGATCGCGTCGGTTTGCCACGGCCCGCAGATTTTGACCGCCGCCGGCGTGGTCGACGGGAAACGCTGCATGGCGTATCCGGCCCTAAAACCCGACGTGGTTCGCGCCGGCGGCTGGTGGGTCGATACGAACGCAACCTTCACGAGCGCCGTAGCCGACGGCAATCTCGTAACCGCCGCCGCGTGGCCCGCGCATCCCGAGTGGATCCGGAAATTTTTGGAAGTGCTCGGCACGAAAATCGAGCCGTAAAAAAGGAAGCCGTAAAATAGTTTTGCCACCTTTTCCTTTCCCAAATGAGGGTCCCGACTATGTTCTTATTGAAAATTATTGCCGGTATACATCTGGTCGCCGCTATTATCATGATCCTTCTGGCAATTCCTCTGTATCGTGAGAAAGTCGCGCCCAACGCCATCTACGGAGTACGAATTACAAAGTCATTCGAGTCTCCTGAGAACTGGTATAAAATCAACGGTTATGGTGGAAAACAGCTTTTGATGTGGGGAAGCGCATTTGCCGTCGTGTGTTTGGTGTTGTTGGCGGTTCCGCTGCCTACCCCGTCGGCGCGACCTGTGTTGTGGTACACGCTGCTCATATTTGAAACGATGCTGCCGCTCGTTGTTGTTTTCGGTGCGGTTATCTGCACCTTGCGTTATAGTAAGTCGCTGTAGCGAAGAAGCCAGGAATGAGGGAAACAAAGGGACCTGCTTTTTGACGGTGTGCGCGCGTGATAGACGTTGGTGGCGTTACCCTCGCGCTCATTAACCTCGCGCTACTTAACCTCGCGCCCACGGGTTAATGAACCCGGTATGCCGCGCTAATTAGCGCCAGGTTACCACGACGTTACGTCACCGCTCACGTCTTCACCGAATCCCATAACCTCTTGTTGCGAAACGACATACCGCCGCTGCACGACCGCAGGGCGTCGCCGCAACCCATTTCGCACACTTTTCCAAAAAGATCGCCTCTCGAAAGCCGCCCGATTTTTCGCCGTAACATGCTGTGCCGCATCATGTTGCGTCGCAAACGCCACACACATTATTGAACACCCCCACTTCGTAGCGGAACGCTGACGTCGGCCATTATACCAGCCGTAAGTTCTTATCTGAAGGCATGTTATCTAATGTCTGTGCCGGCTCAGGACGTACGCCGCATGCTGCCCGGTGTTCGCGTCTTGGGAACGGGATGGCGACATCACCCATTGATGTCACGAAGTCTGCTTCGTGCATGGCTGCTCGCGGATATTGAGCCGTTGTCGCATTTATTCGAGTGGTGGTCCGATCTCGAGGTGAACCCCGATCCGGAATTCGAAAGCCATATGGACTTTCGCGATCTGACGGCCCAGCAGGAGTTCGCCTTCGGTCGACGACTGGCAGAACAGTGCTTCGTGGGGGACCGCCGCTGTTTGTCGCCCCGCCCACTTACCGTTACGCCGCCGACGTTGCCGTGACTCCTGCCTTCGAAGACTCGAACATCTACTCCGACGCCATGTTGCCCAACGGTCGGCGCTCGTTGAAGACGCTGCGCGGCTTGGGCCCTCTTGCACGGCCCCCAGAAAATCTATCTCGGTGAGGAGATGGTTCCCATAACGCTGCTTTGATCGCATTTACGCCATTTCATCAGTGCCACCCGCCTGTCAATCACCGCGTCTGACGCTTTTGTTTCGCAGACCCATGACGTACGCATACCATTCCTTGGTAAGTTTTTTTTCATCCCATCCGTAGACCTTCTCGATAGCCTCCAGTTCGGAGGTGCCTTTTCTGATGGC
>CAZWNM010000353.1:2496-3842 GCA_964635765.1 uncultured Planctomycetaceae bacterium
TCGACCGCCTCAAAATGCGAGCGGCTCTTTCTCATCTCATGTGGAATGCTTCGTCTACGAATCTCAAGCAGCAGTTTTCCAAACTTGGCGCGCTGCTTGCTCAAAAGCCCCACAAGTGTCCAGCCCTCGGCGTAATGTGGTTGCAACATCGTGGAGGCATCCATTTGCAACAACTCGCCCACCGGCGTCGCTTTGTGGGTCGTCACGCGCTGTCGGACCAGCAGGCTCCAGGCTTGTTGGTCTCCACTCAGGTGCCGGGTCTGTAGGCCGTAGACGATCGTGGAGAACATCACGCTGGGAGATCCTCCGAACACGGCGGTCTCCGCCTCATTGATGAATCCCGTCTGCAATGGGCGGAAGGATGATCCCCGCGGCCACACGAGTTGTGAAAAGTACATCTCTCCGACGCCGCCAGCCACTTGGCGATGCACCGAATCAGGTGCTTCTCCAAGCGAAATCACGCAAAAATCCCACGAGTAAAAAAACTGCGTCTTGAGTATCTCTTCCCGGAAATGAGCATTAACCTGTGGGAGGTCTTTTTTATCGAAACGCTTTCCTCCGAACAAGCCAAGCATGGCCCCCCACCAGGCCTCGTACTCCGCATGGTCCTTCAGCAGGACGACGTGCGTGGAGCGTTTGTCCAGACCGGAGCGGATCGGCTCGGCGCACTTGGTGTGGAAGAAGTTTTCCAGTCTTTTCACGTCCGGCAGGTACGTCCGCTGAGTTTCTTCGGCTGCCCAGAGCGTTACGTGTTGCGACTCGATCGGCGCAATGGCGGCCCCGCTCTTAACGGCAACCTGCTTCATCTCTTTGAGGCTCTGATTGCGCCGTTCGTCGCTCGTGGTCAACCATTTTCCGGGTGCCAGCGGCTCGTCTGATGAGTTCTTGATCGTGTCGATTTGAGTGGGGCGGAACCCTAAGCTGAGAAGCTTTCCGGTGATGTCGGCCGTGATCTCGAAGCCCCGGCCCCGCTCGGCGACGTCTTCCGCGATTCGCTCGGGAGAGATGCGACGGCGGCGCTGCGATTGGATATCCTCCAGTGTGAGCCGGGTGTCTTTTCCATCGGCGTTGGCCGCCGTGTCCGACGCCGCCTGTGCATCGCCCTCGGGCGGCTTCGGGCCGTCCGCCGCGGATTGCTCGTCGGTCTCGGGCGGCGCAGCGCCAAGCTTCGGCCGGATCGGGCTCTCTTGCTGCCCACGAACCGGCGGCAGCGGCCATACCGCTGCTAAAGTAATGCACACGATCCATAGAGCGCCGTTATTGAGCCGCATGGCACGCCTTGCTATTCCTGCTGTTCGGCGACAACTACTCTTTCCCTTGAGCGACAATTAGAATTCCCTTCAAGA
>CAZWNM010000354.1:0-3838 GCA_964635765.1 uncultured Planctomycetaceae bacterium
ACGATCAAACCGGCCGGTGGACGAATGACAGAATTCTAGTCCAAACAGACTGGGATTTTCCAGGGACGGCAACGTCTTTCGGCTGGTCAACTCGCAACGTGCAAGTATGCCCGGAATGTGATTGTGACCACTCTGGCAGCGATGGAACGATAGATTGCCCGGATTGCGGAATCAAGGCCGGGCAGTTTATCGACGCCGCGCGGGAGTGGCTAGACAACAATGATGGGGCAACGGCGGAAGACCCCGGATATTTTGCGTAACGCCGGAATTAGTCGGCTAACTTTTCTCTAACACCTTGGAGTTTGCACCATGATAACCGATTGTCTGACAATCTGCGCCCATTGCGGCAAAGAAGTCGAGAATGCGGAAACCGTCAACGACACCGATTATTGCCAAGACTGTTTTGGCGAGTTGTTTACCACCTGCTGCGATTGCGACGAACCGGTCTTGCGCGATGAATGCAAAACGTCCAACAGCGGGGACAATTACTGCGAATCCTGCTATGACGATCGGTTCACCACTTGCACGGGCTGCGACCGTGAGATTGAAAAAGACGATTGCAAGCAATCCGATGGCGGGGATTACTACTGTCAAAATTGCTATGACGATCGGTTCACCTCCTGCACGAATTGCGATTGCGAGATAGACCGCGATGATTGCAGCACGTCGGATAGCGGGGATTACTACTGTGAAGGCTGTTACGACGAGATTTTCACGCGCTGCGAAAATTGCGGTTGCGAATTGGTCAGGGATGACGCCGACTACCGCAACGATTACCCCTATTGTCGGGATTGTTCGTCGGAAGGATGGGACGAAGAATACTTTTCTCCCGGCGATAGCTTTTCCGCTATCGGGTCAACCCGTAAATTCGGCGTGGAGTTGGAAACGTCGGAATGCCCTGACTATGAAGAATTGAGAGGGCAAACCGTTTTCGGCTGCAAGGATGACGGGAGCATCGACGGCAAGGAATTCGTGTCGCCGATTCTTTCGAGTGACGCCGGCCTAACGGCCATCGAAGAATTTTGCGCCGACGCCCGCAACATGGGGTTTAAGGTGGATGCAAAATGCGGCTACCACCTCCATCTTAACTTGCGCGGCGCATCGCTCGAAGCTATCAAGCGGGTGGCGATTGCCTACCGCCTGACGGAAGCGACTTGGCAGTCTTTCGTGCCCAAGTCAAGGCGCGAAAACCACTATTGCGACTCGTTGCCGTGGTCTATGGAACGGGTTCGGAAAATCGAAGCGTGGGACGATTTCTTCGAGTTTCTCGGCGAATTCGACCGCTACCATTGGGCGAATTTAGAAGCCTTCCGTTGCCACCACACCATTGAAATTCGATTGCATACCAGCACGCTCGACGCTAACAAGGTCACGAATTGGGTCAAAGCCCATCTACGGTTTGTGGATTGGGTTGTTGCGGCAACCGACGAAGAAGTTTTGGGAATCCCAACCGACTTAACGGAACAATTCGCCTTTCTTTGCAATGTGTGGGGCGACGAAACTCTGGCGGACTTCTATGCCGAACGTGCCAAAACCTTTGGCACCATGATTGAAACAATGGAAGCATTGGAGGCGGCATAATGTGCGGACTATTCGGTGGAATTTACAAGCCCGATCTTTCGATCATCCGCGCGCTGGCAATCGCAAACCGGGAGCGCGGGACCGATTCGCTAGGTTTCTTCGATTCGCGCGGCGACATTATCAAATTCGCGGGCGACCCCATGAATGCCCTGCCGTGTTGCGCGGAATTCCTAGGCGGCAAACATTGGTTTATCGCCGGCCACACAAGGGCGGCAACGCGCGGCGCGAAAACGGCGAAAAACGCCCATCCGTTCCGCTACGGCCGTTTCATTGGGGCGCATAACGGAATTGTGGACGCGCCGCGTCAATATACCGTCGATTCCCAGTATCTTGTCCACCTATTGGAGAAGTACGGAGGCGATTATCAAGCCGCTTTCGACGGGGTTTGGGGCTACTGGGGCTTGTCGTGGTTTGACGGGTCAAGCCTGTTTCTCCAAGCGTGGGATAACGAGATTGCCCTTGGCCGTGCCCCATCCGGCGCATGGTACTACTCTTCCGACATTCTGCACCTAACCGCCGTCGCCGACCTAACCGAAAGTTTTATTCTACACGATGGGGCCACCGTTCAATTCACGCCGACGGGGCCGAAACAGTTGAAACCGTTCCTTGATTCCGACTATGGCTATTGGGAGGACGAAAAACGCGACACTTTCGACGATGACTGGCAACTTTATTGCGACCGTGATGGGGCTATTCCCGACATTGGGGAGTTTGCAACATGAATAACGATGGCATCATCGCGCGAATTGAAGAATTGAAAGCATACAGGGAAGCGGTGGACGAAGCCCAACTTGAGTTGGACATGGCCAACGACGCCTACGGCGGCGCTGTTGGCGACGCGGACCAAGAGGCTGTTGCTACGGCCAATTTGATCGAAGCGGAAGACGCTCTAACGAAGGCGAAAAATGAGTTTGAGGAGTACCGGGAAGAGTTGGAAACGCTCGCAGCACAACTTGCAAACTAACCATCGGAGCAAATGATGCTAATGCGTTGTGAAAACGTCATGGTTGAAGTGTCAACCCACTCGGCAATCATCGACTTCGCCGACATTCTCGACAAAACGGAGATTGTCCCCGATGAAACGCAAGATGCACCTTGGGACAATTGCGATGGATTTGAGCATGTTGCTACACCGTCAGGCAGATTTAATGATCCATCCGTGCAGCCCGGCTACGCTGGAAACATGGTCGTAACGATTCCGCCGGCGGCAATCAAACAGTGGGGCATTTACGATTATTGGCGTGAACGTGGCGCGTCGAAAGGCGTGGCACGGGAAAAGGAGCGGCAAGAAGTAGCCCGCACACTCGCCCAACTGGTTGACTGGTATCGCAACGGTTGGGAGTGGTGGGGCGTGAAGTGCAACTTTAACGGGTGCCATGATTCGCTTTGGGGAATCGACGATTATGGATACGCCGACGATATGCGTGAGGAAATTGCGTCTAACGTGGCTTACGAGTTGGAAAAGAAGGGCTACACCGTCGTTGGCAAGCCGGGGCCAGTCAAGCGAAAACGCTTCAGCCGTTTGCATGAACAAGATTATCAAGTCGCCTACGGTATGTCGAATCGAACAATTTAACAAGGTCTAACCGAAGATTGCACCCATGAAAAAAGACCTAGGCGATTTGTCCCTAACCGACGCGGCAAAAGTCGCCGCCGGAAATTGGCGGACATTCGATTGCTTCATCTGGGACGGATTCGACCGCGCTGACGCGGAAGATTGGGCCATTATTTACACCCATCATCGTGATAGCGGCTTGTGCGATTGGAGCAACGCCGGCGTCATTGCCAAAGCGTTGGCACCTTTCAAGAGCGACGTAATCGAGGAAGACCATTCGCATTGGGCTTGCGGCTGGATTAAAGGCTTTTCGATTCGCGTCTTCCAGCGTGGGCGAATCACGGAAGCATTTCGCGTTTACCACGAACTGGCCCAACGCATGGCCGACTATCCCATCTTGAATGAAACGGAGTATTCCCAGCGTGAATATGACGCAACCTTGGAAAACATCCAATGGGAAGCCCATCGTTTGGATTACGACTTGCCCGACGGCTGGGCGGATGAGGTCTATTCGTGGCTTGCAAATAACGATTGCACGGCAATCGAAAACACAGGCGATGATGGCGGTTATCCCGGCGAGGAGCAAATCCGGGCGGCGTTCGAGGCGTTGGGCTATCGAGAATTGGCCGGTGTCGATTGACATTTCACCGTAACCGGCAAGCCCGCACCAACAAAACACTTTTTTAGCCGTGTCAACGAGCA
>CAZWNM010000355.1:0-3833 GCA_964635765.1 uncultured Planctomycetaceae bacterium
TTCAACTCCACAAGATCGAGAGCGTCGTCACGGCCCATGTCGGCGATGATTCGCCGAGTCACCGCGCCGGTGCCGGGGCCGACCTCTAGGATCGTCCGAGCGTTGGGCTGCTGGACGGCGACGAACCGCGACAGCGCGGCGGCCAACCGGCGGCCGCTGGGCAAGACGGCGCCGGTCGTGTGAAAATTTCGCAGAAACTCGCGAAAAAACAGGGCGTTTTCGGCAATCCGGCGTCGCATGGTCTCCATTCTACCGCAAACGACTCGGCCGTCTACCGCAAAATGACGTCCGACGCCGGGCGATCGGGCAATGTTGCGCCGGCGGGAATAACCGGATTCGTCGGCCTCGGCATTTGCAGCGACATACGCTGAGCCGTGGCCGCGCGTTGGCGAGCCATCTGCGACGCTCGTTGCATGGGAACCATTCGCGGCGGCGAAATCTGGTCAAGCACCCTCCTGAACTGCTGATATTCTTCGGGCAAAAGAATCCCTTGGGCTTCCATGAGAATCGGAATGCGTTCATCCGGCGAGATATAGCCGTCCAGCATGGCAAAACGAACTTCATTCCAGAGCCTTTGCCGCTGGGCCAATGCTATTCGCGAACTGGGGCCAGCCGGAGTCGTGAACAGAAAATGCAGTCCGATCGACGGGATCAAAAATCGATGCACGATCCCCTCGTCTCCAAACGCCGCCTGACCGCTGACGACGAGCGTTACGAGCAAAAAAGCCGAAATGACAGCCCTGAAAATTCGCATGATATCTCCCGTCTCTTCGTTTCATTGCCGGCCAAAACCAGCGCAAGCGATAAATCTGGAATTCTCATCGGAATCGTCGTTCCAGGAACTTAACGCACAAGGCCCTTAGACGTCAGGGTTTAGCGTTTAGGCGTCGGAACAATCGGCACAAGAGGGAGAGTTTTGCTAGATAGCCCAGATTGCCATGAGCGGAACTTGTGGTTCATGATCCGTGGTTGACAAGATCGCTTGCGGCCTCGCACGATCCACGAACCACGGCCAATCGAGTAGAAATTGTCTCCCCCTCACGGGCGTTTTCACGCTCGATCGAGAAGTATGATTGCACGGATGTAATCCGAAATTATTGATACCGATGTTGCTTATGATCCTTGTTCTGCAGCAAACACGGCTGTTCCAGCCGAGTTTGCTGGCTAATCGGCCGTGGAACGGTTCATTGGCAATGCAGGACGCAATAAGGAGTGGGGCATGCGAAATGTCGTCGTACGGCGCGGCCGTCTAGGCCTGTTTTTTTGGGCGATCATTTTTCCGCTTGTTGCAGCGGCCGGTGACGACGCGAGCCCCGCTGGAAAGGCGGACAAACTCGTTCGGCTAGGCATTGTCGGCAACCGCGAAGGCCGAGACTGCATCGAACAGTGGGGAGCGACCGCAAAGTATTTGGACAGTCGCATTCATGGCTATCGATTTGTCGTCGTGCCGTTGACCTATGACGCCCTCGGTCCGGCCATCGAACGCGGCGAAATCGACTTCGTGCTTTCCAATCCTTCGGTTTACGTGGCGATGGAAAAGCGTTACGAGGCCAATTGCACGGCGACCTTGAAAAATCTCTGTCTCGGCAAGACATGCACCTATTACGGCGGCGTGATATTTTGTCGAGCCAACCAAGCCTATGCCGACACCTTGCCAAGCATCAAAGGCAAGACGTTCATGGCCGTCGATGAACAATCGTTCTGCGGCTGGCAGGCGGTTTGGCGGGAATTGCAGGAACATGGCATCGATCCGTTCCGCGATTTCACCAGCATGAGTTTCGGCGGCACGCAGGAGGCCGTCGTCATGGCCGTGCGGCGCGGCGAAGTCGATGTGGGCGCCGTCGCCACCAACACGTTGGAACAAATGGCGCAGCACGGCAAAATTCGCATGTCGGATTTTCACGTATTCCAGAAGCGAGGCGCGACGCCGCACGCCGTAGCGAGCTTGTATTCCACGCCCATGTATCCCGAGTGGCCGATCGCCCGGCTTCCGCGGACGCCGGACGATTTGGCCGACCGCGTGGCCGTTGCGTTGATCGCGATGCCAGCCGGCAATCCGGCGGCGACGGCGGGCGGGTATGCCGGTTGGACTTCTCCGCTGAACTATCAGACGGTGCGCGAATGCCTTTACGAACTTGGCTTGCCGCCGTATGAGAGTGCCGGCAGCGGCCTGCTGAATACGCTTCCGCGCCGCTATTGGCCGTGGTTGACCGGGCTGGCGGTTTTGTTCGGAGCCGCCCTCGCTGTTTACGTCATGCGGCTGCACCGAAAACTATCGGCCGCCGTCGCGGCAAAAAGCGGCGACTTGCAAGAGCGGATGCAAGCGGAAAGCAAGTTGCGAAAGCTGTCGGTGGCTGTCGACCAGAGTCCCGCAATTATCGTCATCACGAACACCGACGGCGCGATCGAATACGTCAACCCGCGGTTTTCGCAAGTGACCGGTTATGAGCGCGGCGAGGCGGTCGGCAAGAATCCTTGCATTCTCAAGTCCGGCAAAACGTCGGACGAGGAGTATCGGCGGCTGTGGCAAACGATCCTTTCCGGCCGCGAATGGCGAGGCGAGTTTTACAACAAGAAAAAGGACGGCAGCTATTACTGGGAGCAAGCCGTGATCGCTCCGGTGCGAAATACCGAGGGAGTTATCACGAATTTTATCGCGGTCAAGGAGGATATTACCCAGCGAAAACAAGCGGAATTGGACCTGCAAGCGAGCCAAACGAAATTCAAAACGCTTTTCGAAACTTCCAGCGACGCCATCGTCATGTACTCGGCCGAAGGCGTTTTCGCCGACGTGAATCCGGCCGCCGTGAAACTATTCGGATGTCAGAACAAACGAGAGTTGATCGGCTTTAGGCCGGTCGATTGGTCGCCTCCCATGCAACAGGACGGCGCTCCGTCGGCGGAAAAAGCGGCGCGGATGGTAGCACTAACGCTGGAAAAAGGTTCGAACACATTCGAGTGGAAACTTCGGCGGCAGGACGGCAGCGTATTTTTGGCTTCCGTGTTGCTCACCCACATGGAACTCGATGGGCAGCCGATGCTCCAAGCGACGGTTCGCGACATTACCGCTCGAAAACTCGCCGATGAGGAGCGGGAAAAATACGCCAAGGAGATCGAGGACCTCTACGAAAACGCGCCTTGCGGCTATCACTCGCTCGACGCCGACGGCGTTTTTGTCCGCATGAACCAAACCGAGCTTTCCTGGCTTGGATACGCGAGGGAAGACCTCGTCGGAAAAATGAAGTACACCGACATTATTTCCGCCGAAGGCGCCGAGACTTTTTACGCGCAGTTCTCCCTTCTCAAGAAAAACGGCTGGGTGAAGGACGTCGAGTTCACGATGATCCGCAAGGACGGCTCGCCCATGCCGGTCATGTTCAACAGCGTGGCCTTTCGAGACGCCGCCGGCAATTTCCTGATGAGCCGGACGACGGTGTTCGACATCACGCGGCGAAAGCAAGCCGATGAGCGGCAGGCAAGGTTGCTGCGGCGAATGGAGACCGTCAATTGGCTCCAAGAGGAATTGTCGCTCCCGGAATCGCTCGATCGAAAGTTTGCGAAGATCACCGAGGCGGTCGTCGAAGTTCTCGATCTGGATTGCTGCCGCATTTGGATGGTCAAACCGGGCGATCGTTGCAACCAAGGCTGTCTACACGCCGAAACGACCGACGAAGAAGAAATGTGCCGTTGCCGCGACCGCTGCCTCCATTTGATAGCTGGGACCGGCCACGGTCCGGCGACCGAGGGCACAAACGACCGCGTGCCGTTGGGCTGCCGTAAAATCGGCCGCATCGCCAACGGCATCGTGGCGGACGACCATCGCTTCGAGAACG
>CAZWNM010000356.1:0-3831 GCA_964635765.1 uncultured Planctomycetaceae bacterium
CCAACGCGGTTTGTGAAGTCAAGCAAATGCTAACCTCCCTGTTGCAAAAAGTGCGTTCCGCCGCTCCCCGTTGCAAACGGCCGCCCAAAAAACCTGACTGTCCGTAACTGACCACTGACCACTGATAGCTGAAAACTTCCAAAGGTTTCAATCATGTTATTCGCCGCAGCTTTAATCACGTTCGAGAGCATGGTTCCGATCGCGTTGTTCGGCATGTTCGCCGCGCTGGCGTGGTGGGCGATGGAACTCGTGGTGGCCGGCAAGCCGCGCGCGACGGAACGCCTCGAAGAGTTGAAAGACCCTCGCAAGCGGCGCGGCGCGGCCGTCGCCGGCGAAAGCGCGCTGAAAAAGACGAACTCGCTGACGCGGGTCCTCGAAAAAGCGTCGCCCTCGCTGGCCAAGCCCTTGCAGCCGAAAAACGAAGCGGAAATGAGCAAGTTGAAAATCAAGCTGGCTAACGCCGGTTTTCGCAGCGAAATGGCCGGAAGCGTTTTTCTCGGCTTCAAATTCGCCGGACTCGTGACCGGTTTGTTCTTCGGCGGCGGCATCATTACGTCGATTCGCGGCGTCAATCAGAATTCGCTGGTCTGGTCGGTCGGCCTGGCCGGGGCACTGTTTTATTTGCCCGATCTTATTGTCGGGCTCATGGGCAGAAGTCGCAAGCAAGCGATATTCCTCGCCCTGCCCGACGCCCTTGATTTGATGGTCGTTTGCGTGGAAGCCGGCCTTGGCCTCGATCAGGCGATGCGCAAAGTGTCCGACGAAATGAAGCGGACGTATCGCGTTCTTACCGATGAATTCGCATTGTCGAACTTTCAATTACAGATGGGCCGCCCCCGCGCCGAAGTGCTTCACGAACTCGGCACGCGTACCGGCGTGGCCGATCTGCGTTCGCTGGCGGCCGTGTTGATCCAGGCCGACAAATTCGGTTCGAGCGTCGCGCAGGCGCTGCGCACGCAAAGTGACTCGATGCGAATTCGCCGGCGTCAACTTGCGGAAGAGAAGGCGGCGAAGACGGCCGTGCAGCTTATTTTCCCGCTGGTGCTTTTCATTTTCCCCGGCATCTTCGTGATCTTGGTTGGTCCGGCCGCCATTACCATGGTGCGCGAGATGTTCCCGATGATGGCTGCCGGCGGCGGGTAAAGCCGCACCGTCGCGTTTTCCACGGCGTCGCGTTGCCGAAAATGCCGCCACGGAGTACACTGGGGCGTCCGCTGAAGCAATGCGCCGCCCCTTTTGGCGAACTTCCGCTAAACCTCGCTGAAGCTTTTGGCGCAACAATACTGTGACACTCGCGAGACCGAAACCGTGCCGGACGTAATCAATCAACAAGTCATCGTCGAGCGGCTGCTCCTATTGATTCTGCTGTGGATATCGCTCGGCGTCCACGAATGGGCACACGCTTGGACGGCGTGGAAGCTCGGCGACGACACGGCCGCCATGCTGGGCCGGCTGACGCTGAACCCCTTGGCCCATCTCGATCCCATCGGCAGCGTCCTGCTGCCGTTGCTCGGCGTCCCCTTCGGCTGGGCGAAACCGGTGCCGGTTCAGCCCAATCGCTTTCGACGCACCATTTCGATGCGAAAAGGCATGATGCTCGTCGCCCTGGCCGGCCCGATCGCCAATTTCGTCCAGGTCGTCGTCGGCGTCGCGTTGCTGATCGTGTTGATCCGCCTGAATTACGCCTCCCTCCTTTCGGTTTCCGATGCCACGTGGGAAAAAATCGCGTATCTCCTCAATACGTATATTCTC
This sequence comes from uncultured Planctomycetaceae bacterium, assembly GCA_964635765.1. Taxonomy (GTDB): domain Bacteria; phylum Planctomycetota; class Planctomycetia; order Pirellulales; family Thermoguttaceae. Next base: position 1,753 of record CAZWNM010000356.1, read on the forward strand.
ATGAACGTCAGCTTGGCGATTTTTAACTTCATTCCGGTTCCGCCGCTCGACGGCAGCCATGTGGTCGATGCGTTGCTGCCGTATTCGCTCCGCCCGGCTTGGGCGAAATTCTGCAATCAATCTGCCATCGTCTTTGTCGCCCTTATTGTGTTGCCCGCCGTCATGGGCATCAACTTTTTGAGGTGGCCCGTCGGGCTGGCGCTCGGTCTGATTCAAGAAATCGTTCGGTGGTTCGTTCTGTAGGCGATTTATCGGATATAACAGCCAAAACTTGCCGATAAAGACGGTAGGGTATGGTTGCGCAAGGGATGCGCGGCCGCAGTAATTGCGCATTTTGCCTAAATTGTCGGAAGGGACGCCAAAATGACGGTCCGAGTCTTGCGGATTATTGGTTTCATGTTGATCTCTTTGGGTTGCGCCTCGCAGGTGTCGGCCGAATGGTTCTTCGGAATCTTCAACGGCGCGGCCCGCGAAACCAAGCGGCGTCAGTGTTGGCCGGAACCGTTCGATACGGCCGATCGTCAGGCGGCGCGAATGCCGTTCGCCGCCATGGTCCATAACGGCTGGGAACGGCAAAACTTGCTCGGCGAATTTCACTTTGAGGCCGGCAGCGGGCAATTGAACGAAGCGGGCCGGACCAAAGTGCGATGGATTTTCCAGTCCGCTCCCAAGCAACACTGCGTCGCTTACGTTCACATCGCCGCCACCCAAACGGAGACCGACGCTCGCGTGGCGTCGGTGCAACAATTGGTCGCTCAGATTGCGCCGAACGATAGGGGCGGCATTTTCGTGAGCACAATTTCCGACGAAGGTTGGCCGGCCCAGGAAGTGGAAAAAATCGACCGGCAATTTATCGAATCGACGCCCAAGCCGCGATTGCCCGAAATTTCAAGCTCCTCCAGCAGCAGCGGCGGCGGCACGAATTGACTCGCATTGCTTGCCGTGCGGAGGCGATCGACGACCGCGTGCGGTCGCTTGAAGCAAGCATCGTTGTTTTCATGCGCCTTCCGGCTTTCCGACGGTGGCTTGGAGAATGCGCCAATCGGCGCCGCCGGAAGCGAGACGAACTCGCTGCATGGACACGAGCACGAAAAAGGAACGCCTTTCGTGTTCCTCTTCGTACGTCACGGCGTACCACTGGCTGACGTAATCGCCGTCGTTTTCCTGGGCCGCGTTGGCGGTTTGGTAGAAGCGGACTTGGGCCTTCGCGCCCATCGCGAGCAACGCGCGCACCGCCGGTTGCGTCGTATAGGTTTCCAAATCCGCACGCAGTCGCAAATTATGGCGGTAGGAATCCCAAAGCCGGGCGTCCAACGGTTGACGACCTTGCGGAGGCAAGGTCAACTGATACGCTTTTTGCGGCTCGTCCCGCGTGAGAAATTGGAGCCAGAGATTGGAGAATTGCCGAGCCTCGTCGGCCACGACGCGGCGATAGGCCACCGCGTCGGTCGGCGCCGCGGCCAGGAAGACCAACGAGATCGACAGGCCCAGCCACGCGGTTTTGCAGCCGCTCAAGCCCGTCGCGTCTTTGCCGATTCGTTTGATCGCCCAAACGCCGAAAAATGCGCCGAGCGCCGGCACGAACAAAAAGCCGTAATGCAGAAACGCCGCCGGCGACGCAAGACCGAAAAGCACGCTTGCAATCGCCTGCCAAACAAACGGCCGATAGTCGGCGAAGTCGGCGTCGCTGCCATCGGTAATATGAACGTCGGGTACGCTGGGACGCATGATCAGGGAACTCGAACCGCCTGGGTTTTTCCGATATTGCTTTGATTTTGCGATCGGCGTGTGGCGTACTTTGGCATGAAGTCGGCCGTCGGATCGAACTCGTTCACGTCCGAACAGCTAAACACGCCGGTCGATGATTTTTGCATGAATGCGAGCCACTGCCGGTCGGGCGCGAGGCCCAACACCATCCGCTCTTCGTCGCCGGTCAAAAAGCCGCCGTACAAAAAGTTGCGATCCAGCGGAGCGGTGTGAAAGGTCATCAGCGTGAAGCAGACCAGGACCCAGCCGATCCATGCCGAAAGAATGCCGCTGCCGATTCGGTCGGCGAGCTTCAGAAATCGCACCTTGACG
>CAZWNM010000357.1:0-3822 GCA_964635765.1 uncultured Planctomycetaceae bacterium
GCCTCCCGGGACGTCGAGATTGCCGGCCACAGCAGCGCGATGAGGACGACGATGATTCCGATCACCACGAACAATTCGACGAGGGTGAAGCCTCGCTTCCTCAGACGATTAGCCATGAGACGCCTCCTGCCGTAGAAAAGATGGGTAAAAGCCCGGCAGCGATCGCCGCCGCTGCTATTTTTGGAGGACAAGGCAGCCGCTCAAATCAGCCCGCATTTTACTGCGCGCCGTCGCAGCCGGCAAGTCGGCGTCTGGCAGCCGCTCCGCGGCTACTCGGCGATCTCCCGCCGCCCGCTACCGTCCCATCGCGACCTGCGGCTCTTCCAGCCCGAGACGCTTCATCTTCTTGTAAAGCGTCGTGCGATTGATGCCGAGCACGTCGGCCGTCACGTTGCGGTTCCACTGATTGGCTTCGAGCACGTCGCGGATGATTTGCCGCTCGGGATGTTCGAGCGCTTGCTTGAGCGTGCGGCCGGCGACCGAGTCGAGGCCGACGCTTCCGCCGGCGCCGGCCATCGAGCCGGGCAGATCGGCCACGCCGACGACGCTTTCCTTGCCCAACAGCACCGCGCGCTCGATCACGTTCTGCAACTCGCGGACGTTGCCCGGCCAGCGATAGCGGCGCAGGGCGTCCATCGCCTCGTCGGTGAAGCCGGCGACTTTCTTGCCGGCGTCGTCGCACGCCCGATGCAGGAAATGCTCGGCCAGAAGCGGAATATCGGAGATGCGATCGCGCAGCGTTGGCAGTTCGATGTTGATGACGTTGACGCGATAGTAAAGGTCTTGCCGGAATTTTCCTTCGGCGACCAAACGCGAGAGGTCATCGTTCGTGGCCAAGATCACGCGGGTGTCGATGTGAAACGTTTTCGTGCCGCCGACTTGCTCGAACTCGAAATCTTGCAACACGCGAAGCAATTTGACCTGCATGGCGGGGGTGGCCGTGCTGATTTCGTCGAGGAACATGGTTCCGCCGTCGGCCTGTTTGAACTTGCCGAGCTTTTCGCCCAGCGCGCCGGTAAATGCGCCGGCGACGTGGCCGAACAACTCGCTTTCGAGCAGGGTTTCGGGCAGCGCGCCGCAGGCCACTTCGACAAATGGTTTGTCGCGCCGGCTGCTATGGCGATGGATGGCCCTGGCGACCAGCGACTTGCCGGTGCCGCTTTCGCCGGTGATGAGGACCGAGGCTTTCGTGTCGGCCACGGCATCGACCATGTCGAAAACCTTCAACATGCGAGCGTCGTGTCCAACGATGTTTTCCATGCCGAAGCGGAGGTCGAGCTGGGCTTTCAGAGTTTTGTTTTCTTCGATGACCTTCTGTTGGTCGAGGGCCCGTTGAATGGCCACGAGCAGTTCTTCGTTGATCAGCGGCTTGGTCAAGAAATCGAACGCGCCCAGGCGAATGGCCTCGATAGCGGTTTCGACGGTGCCGTAGCCGGTCATCATGATGACGGACGTGGCGGGCCGATTCTTGCGGCAATAGACCAATAACTCAAAACCGTCCTCGTCGCCGAGCCGGATATCGACCAGCGCGAGGTCGTAGGGCGTCCGATCGACGGCCGAGCGGCCCTCGGCCACGTTCGACGCGGTATCGACCGTATAGCCCTGGTCTCGAAGCCAATCGGCCATCGAGGCGAGGACGTGCCGATCATCATCGACCAGCAAGAGATTGCCTTGCGATTTCATAGTTGCTACCTTGCGTGCTGCCCCGGCGAAGTTCGTTTGTTCCGGTAATGCCGATTGTAGCGGCGGACGGCGTGGCGCTAGAAAAACACCACTGTCGTCGTTAAATATCTACGTCACAGGGTGCGGGAAGTCAACGCGCGAAGCTGGGGGAAGTTTGTGGGGGCGGAAGGCAGGGGATTGGAGGCAGGGGATTGGAGACTGGAGGTTGGAGATTGGGGGCTGAGGTTGGGGAATAGCTGCAAGCGACGATCCACCCTCCAATCCCCGGTCCCCGGTCTCCTGTCTCCAGCCTCCTCCGCTCGGGGGCGGGGGGGATTGCACGACAAGAAGAAGCGTGCAAGAATGAGTGACGACGTTTTGCGTTGAACCTTGGCTTTTTCGAGGACTGTTCGCCCATGAAAATCGTGCCATTAGGCGCTAATGTAATGATAAGGCGGCTTCGTGCCGACGAAAAGACCGCCGGCGGCATCTTGTTGCCTGACGCCGCCCGGCAAAAACCCCAACAAGGCCGCGTTCTGTCGGTCGGCGACGGCCGATTGCTTCCCGACGGCACGCGCGTTCACAATCAAGTCAACGAGGGCGACCGCGTGTTGTTCAACAGCTATGCCGGCACGGAAGTTATCATCGACGGAAAAAAGGTTCTGATGATGAGCGAGGATGAAATCTTGGCGGTTGTTTTGTAAAGGAGCATGGAGATGAGGCGGGTTGCGAGGATTGTGGTTCTATCGTTTGCGGCGGCGATGTTCAGCGCGGCCGGTTTCGGGTTGGCCGCCGACGAGCCGACGGCCTCGGGCGACGCGGCCTATGCGAATGCGGTCGGCAAGGCCATCGCGTTTTTCACGACCGATCAGGCCGCCGACGGTTCCTATGCCGCGAAGTCGGGGCCGGGCGTGACGGCCCTCGTGGCGACCGGCCTCATGCGGCACGGTCGAACGCCCAACGATCCGATGGTCGCCAAGAGCTTGAAGTATCTCGAGGGCTTCGTGCAGCCGGACGGCGCGGTGTCGCTGAAAAGCAGCTCGTATCGCAACTATGAAACGTCGCTGGCCGTGGTGTGTTTCGCCGAGGCCAACCGCGACGGCCGCTATGCCAAACTGATTACGAACGCCGAGGCGTTTCTCAAGAAGAATCAGTGGACCGAATCGCAGGGGCAGGAGCCGTCGAGCCCGACTTACGGCGGCGCGGGCTACGGCAAACATAAGCGGCCCGACCTTTCGAACACGCAATTTCTGTTGGAAGCCCTAAAGGCCGCCGGCGCGGGGCCGGACGACGAGGCCGTGAAAAAGGCGTTGATTTTCGTTTCCCGCTGCCAAAATCTGGAAAGCGAGCATAACACGCTGCCGTTTGCGGCGAAGAATCCCGACGGCGGATTTATTTACACGGCCGCCGCCGGCGGCGTCAGCGTGGCCGGCACGACGACAAGCGGCGGATTGCGAAGCTACGGCTCGATGACCTACGCCGGCTTGAAAAGCATGATCTACGCGGGCGTCGGGCCGGATGATCCGCGCGTGAAGGCCGCCGTGAATTGGGTTCGGCAGCATTACGATTTGACGAGCAATCCCGGCATGGGCGCCGCCGGGCTTTACTACTATTATCACACGTTGGCGAAGGCGTTTGCGGCCGCCGGCGTGAAAGATTTCACCGATGCCGCCGGCGCGAAACACGATTGGCGCGCCGAACTGACCGCCGAGCTGATCAAACGCCAGCGGCCCGACGGCTCTTGGGTCAACCAGTCCGATCGCTGGATGGAAGGCGAACCGAGCCTCGTGACCGGCTACGCGCTGCTGACGCTTTCGTATTGCAAGAAATAGGTGCTGTCAATTTATTGATGCCGATGTTGCTAATGATCCTTACGCAACGGCAAACACGGCTGTTCCAGCCGAGTTTTGCCGGCCGTTTTGTCGCGCAAAGGTTCATTGGCAATGTGGGACACCATAGGGGAGGAACGATCATGACAGTTCGTGAATATGTAAGTCAGTCGCTCCAGACGTTGGATGACGCCGATTTGGTGCAGGTGGCGGATTACCTTGCCTATCTTCGGTTTCGCTCTCGTTCCCATGCAACGCCGGAGGTTGATGCGGAGAAAATCGCGGCCCTATATGCCGAAGCGGCGGCGGAAGATCGAGAACTGGCTGAAGC
>CAZWNM010000358.1:0-3815 GCA_964635765.1 uncultured Planctomycetaceae bacterium
AGGTGAACGCCATTCGTTGCGGGCGAACGGTTCCGGGCAAACAGGGCGAAGCGGACGCCGGCGCGCCGGAAATCGCCGCGTTCGATCCGGCCGGCGAATTGATCGGCATCGTCGCGTTCGACGCCGCCGGCTGCCTCCGCACGCTTCGCAACATGCCCACGGCGTAGTTATCGATTGCCTTCGACACGGCGGGTCAGTCGAATCACCTGGGCGCGCACGCCTTCCAAACAGGGATTCAGCCGGAGCGCGCGGCGGAAACATTCCAACGCCGAAACGTTGTTTTCCAACTGCAAATAGCTTTGGCCCATGCTCGTGGCGGCGACGAAATGATACGGATTGATTTCGAGCGTCTGGTGGCAATCGCGGATGGATTCGACCAGCCGGCCAAGCGCGGCGTGGGCCACCGCTCGTTGATGCCACGCTTCGGCGAACCACGGCGCCCGTTCGATCAGGTGCGACGCATGGGTGACGGCGTCGCGATGCAATTGCGCCGCATTGAGCCGGAGAATGACGGCGAGTTCCGTGCGTTCCCCCTCGTTGCCGGCTCGGGTCCAAACGTTGCGAATGCCGTTTTCGGCAAGCGTTCGCACGGTGCGATCGGGATCCAGCAGCGCGTGGCCGAGCGCGGCGTTCGATTCGTAATCGCCTAGGAAACCGAGCGAGAGCGCGGCGGCGCGGCGAATCTCGCGCCGCACATGCCGGGCAAGGCGTTCGAGCGTGCCGGTCGTATAGCGGGCGGCCGTCTCTCGAACGAACTCGGCCGAATCCTGTCGCTCCAAATACCGCCGGTACAACACCAGCAAAAACGGCGGTCTCGCTGAATCGGTACTCACGCCGCGGTCTCCAAAAAAAACAGATGTCCTCGAATCTTCTCCGATGCTTCGATTGTAATCGAGGGACGCCGGAATTGCCAGCAAAAACGTCAAAAACGGAAAATCGGGTTTGGCGGCTGAAAATGGGGCGTACAATAAAGACGTCGTCGTTTTTTTCCGGCCGCCGGGCTGACGTTTTTTGTCTATGCGTTTTCCCAAAATTGCCATCACCGACCCGCCGTATGGTTTCGCCGCGGTCATCGTCGCAATTGCCGTTGCGTGGGGGGGTAATTTGCACGCCGCCGAACGGGGAGCTTGGGTCACAGGCCCGGCCTTGCGTCAAAAATTGGCCGAGCCGGCCAATCTGCTTTGGAGCGATATCGCCCTGCGGCAAGCCCTGAATGGCCTGTCGCAAAACTATCGCGTGGCCATACTCCTCGACCGCCGAGTGGACCCCGGCCAAAAATTGAGCCTCGCGCGGAAAGGCGATTCGCTCGGCGCCACGTTGCAGACGATCGCCGACGACTGTGGCCTGGGCGTCGTGCTGTTCGGAAACATCGTGTATCTCGGGCCGGAGGCGGCCGCCGAGCGGCTCCACGGGCTGGCCGCCTTGCTCGACCGCGACGTTCGACGCCTTCCGACCACGATGAAATTCAAATATCACAAACTCCAAAAGCTCGCCTGGGAAGACCTCGCCTCGCCTCGCGATTTACTCACCCGGCTCGCCGAGGAAAACGGGCTGGAAATTTCCGGCCTCGATTCGGTTCCGCACGACCTTTGGGCCGCCGCCGATCTGCCAGCCCTCTCGCTGGCCGATCGGCTGACGTTGATTGCCGCGGAGTTCGATTTGGCCGTTCGATTGACCGAGGATGGCAAGCGGATTCAATTGTCGCCCGTGCCGGCCAACCTTCCGCGAACGCCTGACGACCGGCGTCGCCTCGCGACTGCCGCCTCGCCGTCGAAACATCTGAAAAACAAACCGACCAATTTAGAAACGACCGGCATCGGCAGACTCGTGGTGGAAAGAAAGCCGTTGGATGCCGTGTTGCAAGAACTGGCCGGCCGGTTCGATCTCGAACTGAAAATCGACCGCGAAGCCGTCGACGCGGCCGGAATCGTCCTCGATCAGCACGTGTCGGTGCATGAAGAAAACACGACGATCGACAAGGTGCTCGGCAAACTGCTCGAACAGGCCAAGCTGACGTTTCGGCGCCATGGGCGGGTCGTGGAAATCTTTCCCGCCACGTAGCAAATCGGAACAGGCACGCGCTGTGTGCCATCGGCGTTTTCGGCACACCGAGTGCGCCGAATACGCTGTTATTTCTTGCCTTCCTTCTTGCCGGATTCCTTCTTACCGGCCTCCTTCTTGACGCCTTCTTTCTTGGCGTCGGCGGCCGGAGCGGCTGCCACCGCGCCCTCAGCGCCTTCCTCTTCTTCCTTCTTCTTCTTTTTCTTCTTCATCTCCAGCTTAAATACCCGGACTTTGGCCAAACCGAACGGGCTGTCGCCGTCCTGCCAACGGTCGGCCGCCTTCAGACGCTGAATTCGCTCCGCTCGGTTCAACACGCTCCGCGCTCGGGCAAGTCCAAGCCGCACCTTTAAGCTCTTGTCCATCGTCATGGCAACTATTCTCCTCGTTTATCGATCTCACCGCAGCGTCGCGGTCGCTATCATTGGCCGGGAAACGCTTTAGTATAGAGACATTCCATCCGGCTGGCAAGTGGAGCCGCCGTGTTTTTTACCCCCCGATCCCCGTAACGCGCAAGCGTCATTGGATAACCGTGGAAACCGACCTTCAGCAAGCCGTGGAAGGCGCGTACACTTCTCGGGCAGCCGTTCCAGAAAAACATAACGCCTTGAAAAATCAAGACTTATGTCGCATGTTGCATCAAGGCTTCGACGAACCCCTCATCGCAGCAAATTGCCCAGGAGCAAGCCTGCTTCGATGTTCGCCGTGCTACGCATGGCATGCAACTATCCAAACTTGGGAGCATCGTTTACAATCGGCTGAGGCGATTTTGGATTGTTTGGCGGTCTGGCTTGCCAGGTTGCTAACGTGGAGCGAAAAACATTCCCAACAACACGGTTTAGCCGATATGCTCGTTTGCCGTGAAAAACGCCGCGTGCAAGCCACGCCTGCTATACAATTTTGATGGTTTTTCGATGTTCAATTTCCGCCTACTGCACGCCGATGCACGCTGTGCCGCCCGACGCTCTGTTTTCTCCACTCCGCACGGCGACGTGCAAATGCCCGCCTTCATGCCGGTCGGAACCCTGGCGAGCGTCAAGGGCCTGGAAATCGAGCAGCTTCGCGCCACCGGCTCGCAAATGATCTTGGGCAACACCTATCATCTTTCGCTCCGGCCGGGCGAAGAGGTCGTCGCCGCGCTCGGCGGATTGCATCGCTTCATGGGCTGGGACGGCCCGATCTTGACCGACAGCGGCGGATTCCAACTCTACAGCCTCGCGCATCTGATAAAAATGACCGAGCAGGAAGCCGTGTTTCGATCGCACATCGACGGCCGGCTCGTCGCCCTGTCGCCGGAACGGGCCGTTGCCATTCAAGAATCGCTCGGCAGCGACGTGGCGATGGTGCTGGATCACGTCGTCGGCTTGCCGAACACGCGCGACGTCATCCGCGACGCGATGGAGCGGACCATTCGTTGGGCGCGCCGCTGCCGCGATGCCGCCCGCCGGTCCGATCAAGCGCAGTTCGCCATTGTGCAAGGCGGACTCGATCCGGAGCTGCGGCTGGAATGCGCCGGCCGGCTTCGGGAGTTGGATTTTCCGGGCTACGCCGTCGGCGGCTTGAGCGTCGGAGAACAGCCCGACGAAATGTACCGCATGTTGGAAATCACCGTGCCGGAATTGCCCGCCGATCGCCCTCGTTACCTGATGGGCGTGGGCCGGCCGGAAGATTTGTTGGAAGGCATCGCCCGCGGCATCGATCTTTTCGACTGCGTGATGCCGACCCGAAACGGCCGCAACGCGATGGCGTTCACC
>CAZWNM010000359.1:0-3801 GCA_964635765.1 uncultured Planctomycetaceae bacterium
CTAGGGACTAGGGGCTAGGGACTAGGGGCTAGAAAAAGACTGGGAGACGAGGAGACTTGGAGACATGCGAAAAGCCGCTTGGGGCCTCGCCGGAAATTGCTTACTGACAACTGAAAACTGACAACTAAACACTTTTCATGCTGAATCATCTGCCAGCCGCCGCTCTGCAAAAACCACTCGCGGGACTGCGCGTCATGGTGACCCGTTTGATCGAGCCGGCCGATGCGCTCGCGGAACAGCTTCGCGCATTGGGGGCCGAGATCGTCGCGCAGCCGGCCATCCGTATTTCGCCCCCGCCCGACTGGCAGCCGGTCGATGCCGCGTTGGCCCATTTGCACCAGTACGATTGGCTTGTTTTTTCCAGCGCCAACGGCGTTCGCTATTTGTTCGATCGGCTGCGACAATGCAACATTCGGCCGTTGTGGGTTCCGCTGTTGGCCGTCATGGGGCCGGGCACCGCCGAGGAGCTCGCCCGATGCGGACGCCGCGCCGATCTCGTGCCCGAGCAATTTCGCGCCGAATCGCTTGCCGACGCGTTGGCGCCGGAAGCGCCGGGCAAGCGTTTTTTACTCGCCCGGGCCAGTCGTGGTCGGGAGGTGTTGGCTGAACGGCTGACGGCCGCCGGCGCCGCGGTGGAACAGATCATCGTTTACGCGAGCGACGACGTGGAGCGGCCGGATGCGAAAGCGGCGGCCATGCTTCGCGCCGGCGCGATCGACTGGATCACGGTGACGAGTTCGGCAATCGCCCGGTCGTTGACGCGGCTGTTCGGCGACGATTTGCGGCGCGCGAAACTAGCGAGCATCAGTCCGATCACGAGCGGCGTTCTCCGCGAGCTCGGCCATGAACCGGCGGCCGAAGCGGCCGAATACACGTCGGCCGGACTCATCGCCGCGATAGTTGCGAAGATCGAGGGCCGGTAGCCGGAATTCTCAATTCCAAGCCGATGGGCAAAATCTCGGGGTCGGAAAGCACGCTCCGATTGGCCTCGAAAATCTCCGCGGCCCGGGCCGAAAAGCCCAAATAATGTGCGGCCAACGATTCCAACGTGTCGCCATCGACGATTTTGTGGATGCGGAAGCCTTCGTTGGACGCCGTCGCAGCGGCCGGTCGTTCGTCGAAGGGGGTATCCGACGCTGCCTGCCGAATCGGCTTCAGTAGACTTATGTCGGTCGTATTGCCATCGAGCGAAGCGGCCGCCGGGGTCTTGGCGGGCTGCTGAACTTGGATCGACGCTGCCGGGGCCGGCGGGTTTGGGGCCGGCGCCGGCGCATTGTGTCGGAATAGCGTCGACGCACAAACGCCCGCCAGAATTACGCAGAACGCTGAAGCGATTTTTACAGCCGGGTCCGTCATCGTTGGTCGTATATCGGAACGCGCCGCCGCGGAAATCAAGCGATTACGACCGAACGCGGCAACTGACGCCGACGGCGGTGCGATTGTGCCGGAAGCAGCGATTAAAGGAGCCGGACGGAAATCGCGTAAGAACATTGTCGCGCCGGCTCATTGTCTTGAGCGGGGGGGCTGTTTAGAATAGAGGGATGAACGCCAACACTCAACCCAACGACGCCGCCACGCAACCAATCCCCCGGCAAATCACCGTGCCGCAGTTCGCCGCCATGAAAGCGGCGGCCCAAAAAATCACCATGCTCACGGCCTACGACTACGCCATGGCCGGACTGGTCGATGCGGCCGGCATCGAGGGCATTTTGATCGGCGACAGCCTTTCCATGGTCGTCCAGGGACACAGCACCACGTTGCCCGTGACGCTCGAAGAAATGATCTATCACGCGGAAATGGTGGGCCGGGCGGTGCGGCACGCACTGGTGGTCGTCGATATGCCGTTTCCCAGCTTCCACCTCGGCACGTACAAGGCGATTGAAAACGCCGGTCGCATGCTCAAGGAAACGCGATGCCAAGCCGTGAAGCTCGAAGGCGGCGTGGAGCAGTCGGAAGTGATCGCGGCGTTGGTTTCGGCGGGCATTCCCGTCATGGCCCATTGCGGATTGCGCCCGCAAAACATCCATCAACTCGGCGGCTACCGCATGCAGCGCGACGAGCGGCAACTGCTGGCCGACGCCCAGGCCGCCGAGATTTCCGGCGCGTTTGCGATTGTGTTGGAGTGCATTCCGGCCGAAGTGGCGGCGAAGATTACAGCCTCGGTGCGAATCCCGACCATCGGCATCGGCGCCGGCGCGGGCTGCGACGGCCAAGTGCTCGTATTGAACGATCTCTTGGGCTTGAATCTCGGCCGCGTGCCGCGTCATGTCAAGCCGTACGCCGATCTAAAGACGACGATCGTCGAATCGGTGACGCGGTTTCGCGACGAAGTGCGCAGCGGCCAATTTCCCGGCGACGAAAACGCTTTTTTATAATCGCCGCTACGCCACCATGCGCTGCGGCTCCAACTCTTCCAGCAAATTCACGGTGCAGAGCATATTTCCGTCGGCATCGTAAAACTGCACAATGCCGATTTCCAACAGCCACATCGCCATGTAGCCGTTGATTTTGTACGTCCGCGCCGAACATCGGCCGTCGTCAATCAAGATCGTCTCGTCCAAATCCCATGGACTGCCGACCTCGACGTCGAGATATTCCAAGGTCCGAAAAACCAACTCCCGTACTTCGTGGGCGAGAGGCTCCGTCCTCATAATTGCAACCTCCTGTTGCATTGGGTCAGTTTTCACTCTTCCTTGCGTGCGCGACCGGTATCCGTCAGTCGCGTCAAGCGGACGCCAAATTTACCGCCAAAAGCAAAGCGAAGCAAGGCGGAATAATCCAATAGATCGACGAAGCTTCCTTCTCAGTTCGACCTATTTTGCTACACCCCAATAAACCGCACAGGCATCCATCGCTTCCATGCTTACGCATTCTACGCACTTTACGGCTTGCGCGCCCTAATCCGAAAAACGGCGGCGAACGATGGCGCGGACCTCGTCGAGCCATGCGGCACGCTCTTCCGGCGTGCTCATGATGATCGACTCGAAATTGCGCCGCGAAAAGTCTTCAATTCCGACCATTTGGAAGACGCACGTTTTCCAGAGATTTTCCAACGGATCGCCGAACAGCCGCAATTCATCGGCGCGGGGAGTGTTCGAGGTGGTGAATACCACGGCTCGTCGGCCTGTCAGAAGGCATTCGACGCCGCTTGGCCCGAACTGATAAACGACGCCCTGCCGCCAAACACGATCGAGCCAGCCCTTGAGAATGGCCGGCGGCATGGCCCACCAGTTTGGGTGTACTATGAGATATCCGTCGGAGGCGGCTACTTCGCGGCAGTGCTGTTCGACGACCGGATCGAGCGTGGCGTCTCGCGGAATTTCCGCATGGGGCAAAATCGGGTCAAACCGTTCGGCATAAAGATCGTGGTATACGACCTTGTGGCCGGCCGCCTGCAATTCCTCGATGGCCGCCGCGGCGATGGCGTGGCAGAAACTTCCTTGGTTTTGATGACCGATCAGGACGTAGATAGTCATAGTGGCGGTTGACTCAATTGCCGCAAATGGTTTATGTTACAAAGATTACAACCGACCACGAACCAACGTTCCACCGCCGAATTATTCTCTGTAAGAAACAAGGGGCTGTCAAGGGGACGATGGCCGACCTGCCGCCTGCCCCGTTTTCCCATGCTCGAACCACTGCTGAAAATCGCCGTCCTCATCGCCGGTCTGATGACCGCCGCGGCGTATTTGGGGCTGGTCGAACGTTGGATCGCGGCTTGGGTGCAAGATCGGCTCGGGCCGAATCGGGTCGGAGTGCCGCTCACGAAAATCCGCATGTTCGGCTTGGGCCAGCCGATCG
>CAZWNM010000360.1:0-3797 GCA_964635765.1 uncultured Planctomycetaceae bacterium
GCAGCAGGCGCAGCAGCGTATCGAGCGTGTGGGCCAAAACGCGCTGCGCAACCGGCCGATCCGCCTCATCCTGCAATCGGCCCTTCACCATCTCGACGTAAAAACTGCAAAACTCATCCCAGGCGAAATCATACAGCGTTCGGGCGGCGTCGGCGAAACGATATTCCGCCAAGGCGTCGGTCACTTGCTCGGTCACCGTCGAAAGCCGGCTCAACACCCAGGCGTCTTCGACAAAAAGCTCGTCGTCGGCCACGCGGCCCGGATCGAAGCCGTCGAGATTCATGAGCGCGAACCGCGAGGCATTCCACAATTTATTGCAGAAATTGCGGGCCAACTCGAACCGCTCGCTGACGACCGCGCCGCGCGGCAGCGCTTTGTCTTCCGGCCGTTCGGCCCATTGCGTCGAAAAACGCTCGCCGCAATGCTTGCACTTGATCGTCGGCCGCGTGCGGTTTTCGCGCGTCTGCTCGATCAGCTTGCCGCAATGCGGACACTCGAACTCGACCGGCATCCGCACGTCCTGCGTTTCGGTGGTCAAATAGGCCAGGCCGAAGCGGAGCGAATCGGCGCCGAACTTTTCGATCACATCGATCGGATCGACGCCGTTGCCTTTCGATTTCGACATGCCCTCGCCGAAACCGTCCAAAATCTTCGGATGGATGAACACATCGTGGAACGGAATCTTGCCAACGTTATGCAGGCCGGTCAGCACCATCCGCGCGACCCAAAGCGTGATGATGTCGCGGCTCGTGATCAGCACGCTGGTCGGATAATAGTATTGCAACTCCTCGGTCTGCTCCGGCCAGCCGAGCGTCGAATGCGGCCAAAGCGCCGAACTGAACCACGTGTCCAACACGTCCGACTCGCGCGTCAGCGCGTGACCCGGTATGGCGTCGGCGGGCAGCTCGCCCTCCTCGGCGCAAATGAGCCATTGGCCCGATGGCTCGTCGCGCTGCCAAATCACATCGTCGCGGCCGACGAACGCCTTTTGGAGATCGGCCTCCGTGCCAGTTTTGCAGTACCACACGGGGATTTGATGTCCCCACCAAAGCTGCCGGCTGATCGGCCAATCGCGCTTTTCGCTCAGCCAATCGACGTAGCCTTTCACGTAACGTTCGGGAATGATCTTCACGGCGCCGCCGGTCACCGCGTCGATGGCCAATTGCGAAAGCCCTTCCATTTTGACAAACCACTGGTCGGTCAACAGCGGCTCGATCGCCGATTTCGAGCGATCGGAATGCGCCAACTCGATCTGCCGATCTTCGACGTTGACCAGCAGACCCAACTCCTTCAAATCGGCCACGACCTTTTCGCGGGCGTCTTGGACCGTCATGCCGGCATACGCGGCGACAACGTCGTTCAGCGTGCCGTCGAGATTCAGAATGTTGATCATCGGCAGATTTTTGCGCAGGCCGACGTCGTAGTCGTTCGCATCGTGAGCCGGCGTGATTTTCACGGCGCCGGTGCCCAACTCGGGCTTGGCCCAATCGTCGGCCACTAGCGGAATCTCGCGGTTCGCAAGCGGCAGCATCACTTTTCGCCCGTCGAGCGCCATGTCGCGCAGCGTTTTCAACAGCGGCAGCATTTCATGCCGACGGCGGCGCACGGCGTCCAAATCCGCCTCGATTTCCGGCTTTTGTTTCGACGGCGCGTCGGCCAGTCGCTCCAGAAGTTCCGCCTCGGCGCGGTCCAATGCGCCGTCCGGATCGTGGTGTACCGCGACGGCCGTATCGCCCAGCATGGTTTCCGGCCGAGTCGTGGCGATGGTCACAAATTGTGGCTCGCCGGGCTTCGGCGAAATGACCGGATAATTGAAGTACCAGAAATGGCCCTCCACGGTTTCGTGAAACACTTCATCGTCGCTGACGGCCGTTTGCAGCATCGTGTCCCAATTGACCAACCGCTTGCCGCGATAAATGAGCCGCTCGCTGAAAAGACTGAAAAACGTGTGCCGCACCGCCCGGGCGCAAACGTCGTCGAGCGTGAAGCGGAGCCGAGACCAATCGCAACTGCATCCCATCTGCTTCAATTGGCCGATGATCCGAGTTTCGTAGTCTTTTTTCCATTGCCAAATCCGCTCGACCAATCCCTCGCGGCCCAATTGGTGCCGGCTCAATTTTTCTTCGGCCAGCAGCCGCCGTTCGACGACGGCTTGCGTGGCGATGCCGGCGTGATCGGTGCCAGGCATCCAGAGCGTCTCGAACCCTTGCATGCGCTTTTGGCGAACCAAAATATCTTGGAGCGTGTTATTCAGCGCGTGGCCCAAGTGGAGCGCGCCGGTCACGTTCGGCGGCGGAATGACAACGGTGAACGGCTCCCGCGTCGGGTCCGGCTCGCTATGAAAATAGCCGCGTTCCTCCCAGATCGGATACCATTTTTTCTGTGCCGCCGCGTGGTCGTATTGTTTGGGAAGTTCTTGCTCTTCTTGAGGAGACATGGAGAGGGATTGGGGATTAGGGATTAGGGATTAGGGATTGGAAAAACCGCTTGCGGTTTTGCACGGACCGCTAGCCACTGGCCGCCAGTTCGTCTTTCCACAATTTGTACTCAAAACTATCGACCAGGGCAATCCAACTCGCCTCGATGATGTTTTCATCGACGCCGACGGTGCCCCAGACGTCGCTTTCGTCCTGGCTCTCGATCACCACGCGCACGCCGGCGGCCGTCGCGGCCTCAGAGTTGATGACGCGCACCTTGTAATCGACCAAATGCAATTTATTCAAGCTCGGATATCTGCCGTTCAGGGCCTTCCGCAACGCGGCGTTGAGGGCGTCGACGGGACCGTTGCCCTCGGCCGCCTCGAAACAAACGCGGCCGTCCACGCAAATGCGAATCTTCACGATCGCCTCGGCCGTCACGTGTTCGCCGCCCGATTTGTTATCGACTTTCACGTCGTAGTGTAACGTCTCGAAATGCGGCCGGAACGCGCCCCTGCATTTTTGCGCCAATATCTCGTACGATGCGTCCGCAGCTTCAAATTGGTAGCCGGCGTTTTCCTTGGACACCACTTCGGCCAAAATCTTGTCGGCCAGGTCCACGCTTGGATCTCGCGTAGTCGTAGTGGTTGTTGTGGTTGAACTCATTTCGCACGATGGTGGAGTCGTCGTCGTTGTGGCCATGATGTTCGACCGGCCGGACAACTCGCTGACGAGAATGCGGCGCTCGTTGCCGACCCGCTGCGGATCGATGTGTTCGTAGCTGGCCGAAACGCGCGCGATGCCGCTGACGTGCATTCCGCCCTTATGGGCGAACGCGCTTTTGCCCACAAACGGCTGATTCGCGCGGAAGTTCACGTTCGCCGTTTCGTAGACATAGCGGGAAAGCTCGGTCAGCCGGGCGACGCTGTCGGGCAGCAGCGCCGCGTAGCCTTGTTTTTTCAGCGACAAGTCGGCGACGATCGAAATGAGATCGGCGTTACCACATCGCTCGCCGAACCCATTGATCGTGCCCTGCACCAAGCACGCGCCGGCATCGACGCCCGAGAGCGTGGCGGCCACGGCCACGTCGCAGTCGTTGTGGCAATGGATGCCGACCGGCACGGACAATTCAGCAACGGCGGCGGCGGTTCCGGCGGCGATTTCGTCGGTCATGCCGCCTCCGTTCGTGTCGCAAAGCGTCACCGACGCCGCGCCGGCTTCGGCGGCCGTTCGGATCGCCAGCATCGCATATTCCGGGTTCTGTTTCCAGCCGTCATAAAAATGTTCGGCGTCGAAAATCACGCGGCGGCCGGCGGCGACGAGATACGCCACGCTTTCGCGGATCATGGCGAGATTTTCATCGAGCGTGGTTTGCAGCAC